>NZ_KV830599.1:0-200674 GCF_001836805.1 Staphylococcus sp. HMSC062A01 | reverse complement strand
AGTCATCAGTCCAATTTATTATAGAGCCTAAAAAGTCAACATATTTAGATAACCAGATATATTAATAATTTGGTTAATCAATATGTTGACTTCTTTTACGTTTCTATAATTTAATGATTGGATTAAACATCACTTGATTACGACCTTCATTCTTAGCAACGTGAACCATATCATCGGCATCTTTGAAGACTTTTCTTTGTGACTTATGGTCATCTTGCGATAGGTAACCTACACCAATAGAGACAGATAATTTTATGACTTCCTTATTTGGTAAGTGGAATGAAGACTTTTCAACACCTGTTCGAATATTTTCAGCTAATTTAACGCTTTGATCCAATGAGTAATTACGAATCACGACTGAAAATTCTTCGCCACCATTACGAAAAATTTGAAACTGCTTTGGTACATAATTCTTTAATAATTGTGACATTTGTTTGAGCACAGCATCTCCAGATTTATGTGAATACGTATCATTTACATCTTTAAAACCATCTATATCAATTAATAATAAGGCAAGACTTTCATTTTTATCCTCAGCAATCTGAGATACATGATTTAAATGTCTATCAAATTCTTTTACATTACCTAGTCCAGTAAGATAGTCAAACTTATCTTCATTCTCATAGCGTGTGACTAATGAAAAGAAGTGCCACATATCAACAAATGTAATTGCAGAAGCGATGGTTAAAACGAATGAAATTGGAACTAAAAATGCGATTTCAGTAAGATCATATAGCGGACTAAAGATAGATAAAATAAGTAAAATAATAACACTAATCAAATTTAAAACGACTAAAGCTACAATGTCATTTTGTTTTAAAAAAGGTCCAACCATACTTACAATGATACCTATTACTATAAGTACTACACCATAAAGAAGTGAGTTTCCGAATGCGAACACTTCTACTAAAGCAACGATAACTGCCGATACAAGTGTATAGCCCATATTAGTAAAGCGTCCTAAAAATAACAATGGGACAAATGTTAAATGAACTAAATACTCTTGATGGAATGGAATTGGATAAGCTGCAAGTAGCAATGCAACAATCGTCATTAATACAGTGACATAGCCTTTTGAAAAGACCATTATTTTATTTTCGGAATATTGTAATCGATGAAATAAATAAATGCCAGCTACCATAACTGCAACATTATAAATGATAGATTCAATCATATTGGAATCGACTCCTTTAATTTAACCATTAGTTATTGTAAGTGAAAACTTACCATTTGTCATTAAGTTGTATCAGATAACATAAATAAAATAGATAGAATATTTGAACTTTTATATTCAAATGAATACTGAAATGATATGATATAAATTGATTATCTTTACAAAAAATTTACAATTAATTAAAAATAAAGATTAATTTGAAGAAATAGGATAAAATAGTTGAAGTTTAATGAACTATTTAAAGAATAGTTAGTAAATTACAACTATAGTCCAATACAAAATTGATTTGAAAATTGTTTAAATAGAATGAATAGATAACTTGCAAATGTGTAAAATTAAAAGAGATTTATTGAAGGTGAACTGATGTATACTTTACTACTTATTGCTGTAACATTGGTAATCAGTTTAATATTAACACCTATGATTATAAAGGTCTCTATTAAATTTGATTTAGTAGATAGGCCAAATTTTAGAAAAGTACATACAAAACCAGTTTCAGTATTGGGTGGTACTGTTATATTACTTTCTTTCTTAATAGGAATCTGGCTTGGACATCCGATTGAAAGAGAAGTTAAGCCCTTAGTTATGGGGGCTATAGTTATGTATTTAGTAGGATTAATTGATGATATTTATGATTTAAAGCCTATTTTAAAGTTAATTGGTCAAATTGTCGCAGCTTCAATCGTAGCATTTTATGGAATTACAATAGATTTTATTTCGTTTCCTATGGGCCCGACAATTCATTTTGGAATATTAAGTATACCGATTACCATTATTTGGATTGTGGCGATAACTAATGCTATCAATTTAATTGATGGTTTAGACGGACTGGCCTCTGGAGTATCTGCAATTGGTCTTATTACAATTGCTTTTATTGCGATTTTACAGGCTAATGTATTTATTATCATGATTTGTAGTGTACTAATAGGATCATTATTAGGATTTCTATGTTTCAACTTTCACCCAGCTAAGATCTTTTTAGGGGATAGTGGTGCACTACTGATAGGATTTATCATTGGTTTTCTATCCTTACTTGGCTTTAAGAACATCACATTTATTTCATTGTTTTTCCCAATTGTGATTTTAGCTGTACCATTTATTGATACGTTATTTGCAATGATTCGAAGAATGCGAAATGGTCAGCATATTATGCAAGCAGATAAGTCGCATTTGCATCATAAACTTTTAGCTTTAGGATATAGCCATAGACAAACAGTATTATTAATTTATTCAATAGCGATTTTATTTAGTTTATCAAGTATCATTTTATACTTATCTCAACCTTTAGGTGTACTCCTAATGTTCATTTTAATTGTTATCACAATTGAATTGATTGTTGAATTTACAGGTTTGATTGATGATAGTTATCGTCCGATACTTAATTTAATAACAAAAAAGAATGAACAACATCACGGTGATAATGGTGTAGATCAACATGATAAAAAATAAAGCCTTGTTTGTAATAACTACTTAAATGATTAGGTAGTGTTATACAAACAAGGTTGTTTATTAATTAGTGGGTATATCAAATGGTAATTTCTTTACGTCTGCTTCATGCAATTCAAAATTACCAGCTGTGTTCTTATTTAAAAATGCAATAAAGTCATCATATTCAGTTTGTACGACATCAATTTGATAACTAACCTTATCGGTATAAGTGGTATCTCTTAGAAAGTACGTTGTAGAGGCCAATTCATATTCTAACTTTCCAGTTAAATCATAATTGATAGTCACGGTAGTAGGAATAGCATCACGTAGTTCTACACGTCCTACATCATAAATGATGTCTCTAACAGCACCACTATATGCTCGTATAAGTCCGCCACCACCAAGTTTAATACCCCCAAAGTATCGAGTAACAACGACACAAACATTATGTACATCTAATTTTTTTAATATATCAAGCATAGGGACACCCGCAGTGCCACTTGGTTCACCATCATCATTTGCTTTCTGAATATTCATTTGATCACCAACTGTATAAGCTGAACAGTTATGCGTAGCCTCTTTATGTTGTTGCTTAATTTCGTTTATGAATGCTTTAGCTTCATCCTCTGATGAAACAGGTTTGATGTGTGCGATGAATCTAGATTTATTAATGACATTTTCAATCGAATGTTCCTGTTTAATCGTAATAATATGGTTGCTCAAAGATGTTCACCTCCAATAAATAAAAAGAATATTTGACCTTTATTATACACGCTTCATTTTAAATGAAGAAATATCTGATTATGAATTTCTTTTTCAATAAAAATAATTTATAATAGCTTTGAGTATAATTGAGGAGGACTACTATGAAAATCGCATTAATGGCAGATTCAACTGGGTATCTACCACAAGACTTTATGGACCAATATGAGATACCTATTGCACCATTAAGTGTTGCATTTGATGATGGAGAAACGTTTACTGAGAATGATAACGTACCAATTGAACGTTTTTATAATAAAATGGCCTCATCTAAAACATTCCCAACAACAAGTCAACCGGCTATTGGGGAATGGATTGAGAATTATGAGAAGTTAAGAGATAAAGGCTACACTGATATTATTGTGATTGCTTTATCAAGTGGTATAAGTGGCAGCTATCAATCAGCTACACAAGCTGGAGAAATGGTAGAAGGTGTCAATGTTCATACGTTTGATAGTAAATTGGCAGCGATGATTGAAGGAAGTTATACAATCTATGCTAAAGAACTCATTGACAAAGGATTTACACCAGAAGTAATTATTGAAGAATTACAAGAAATCCGAGAACAAGCTGGCGCTTACTTAATTGTTGATGATCTTAAGAATTTACAAAAAAGTGGACGTATAACTGGTGCTCAAGCATGGGTTGGAACATTATTAAAAATGAAACCTGTACTTCGTTTCGAAAAAGATGGCAAAATTCATCCTTTTGAAAAGGTACGTACTAAAAAACGTGCACTTAATACATTAGAAGAGAATATCTTTGAAATTATTAAAGACATTGATGAAGTTACCGTTTTTGTAATCAATGGTGATAAAATTGATGAAGGTAAAGACTTTTATAACCATTTAAAAGAGACATATCCAAACATCAATATCCAGTATTCAGAATTTGGACCAGTTATTGCATCTCATCTTGGTTCAGGCGGATTAGGTTTAGGATATTTCCCAAGAAAAATCGAAATTAATTAATTGTTTATAATTTAAGTCTAAAAGCGTTTAAGAAAGTATTGTTTAGCACATAGTGTTTCAATATTTTTTTAACATCTTTTAGGCTTTTTTATTTTATAAGGAGTGATTCGTAATAAAATTCTACGGAAAGTTAGTTAGTCCAGATGTGACGTTAAGTGATGAGACAGTTACTCAAGTTACACCTGGTATTATCGCTACAGATGATGGTTATCAATGTCTTCAATGTGGCAATATAGACAAACGTTATATGTATGAATATGAAACACCTATTTCAGAAGAACGTATTATTTATTGTAGGTATTGTATACAATTAGGGCGCATGGACAATATTACAGAATTTAGGATTACGCAAAGTGAGAATGCAATTTCTGATGGATATTACGACTTACCCTTTCAATTATCAGAACAACAACAATATGCTTCAGAGGCCATTGTACAAGCAATTAAAACGCTTCAACCATTATTATTATATGCGGTTACTGGTGCGGGTAAGACTGAAATGATGTATGAAGGTATACGGGTAGCACGCCAACTTGGGTTTAATGTAGCCATAGTATCCCCAAGAGTAGATGTTGTAGTAGAAATTAGTTTGCGCATTAAAGAAGCATTCAATTCAGAAGACATAGATGTATTACACCAAAGTAGCCAACAACAATATAATGGTCACTTCATTGTTGCAACCGTTCATCAATTGTTTAGATTTAAATCTCACTTTGATGTTATATTTATCGACGAAGTTGATGCCTTTCCTTTATCAATGGATCCTCGGCTTATGGAGGCAATTCGATTATCATCAAAACAAAAACATAGCCACATATTTATGACGGCAACACCTCCGAAAGAGCTGTTGAATCGTTTGTCTTCTGAGCAAATCATTACCTTACCTGCACGTTTCCATAAACATCCACTACCAGTCCCCAATTTCACATATTTCAAATTAAACGTTAAGCATATACAACTTAAATTGAAAAGAATTTTAATGAATCAAATTAACGAAAAACGATACACACTAGTATTCTTTAACAATATTGAATTGATGGTAGAGACGTACCAACACTATCGTTACCACTTTTCAGATTTAATCTATGTTTCAAGCAAAGATGCACTACGATTTAGCAAAGTTCAAGCACTACGAAACGGTGAACATGCTATCGTTTTTACGACAACAATTCTAGAAAGGGGTTTCACAATGGCACAATTAGATGTCATTGTCATCAACGCACATACTTTTGAAAAGGCTGCACTTATTCAAATTGCGGGTCGGGTTGGTCGTAAACAAGAAGCACCTACAGGAAAAGTGATATTTATGCATGAAGGTGTAAGTATAGCTATGATACAAGCTAAAAGAGAAATTAAAAAAATGAATCGATTAGGTATAGAACGTGGGTGGGTAATTGGTTAAATGTATACAATGCGGATTGCCAATATATGAATCGCTTAATGTTTTTAACTTTTATCGAGTACCTCAACGTATGTGTTCATCATGTTTAGAAATGTGGGATAGTGTGAAATTAATTAAGAATGACCAACGTTGTCCTAAGTGCTTAAATTATCGGGATAATAAAGAAAATGACTGCTTGGATTGTCAATTTTTAGCTAAAAATTTTAAACTAATGGAACAGCTTTATTGTGACTACCAATATTCCGGTATTATGAAAGAAATGATACAGCAATACAAACTAATGAAAGATTATTATTTAGCTGAGGTTATAGCCTCACAACTCAACTTACCAAAAACATCTTGTGATCTGATTGTACCTATTCCATCTCCAATTGAACGAGACATTCAAAGAACATTTAACCCAGTCGCAACAGTATTAGAAAAAATGGGGGTTCAATATTCGAACATATTGGCAACTGAATTGCGTCCCAAACAGTCAAAACTTGGGAAAGTAGAGAGAGCAAGAGCTATGAATCCTTTTTATATTAAAGAAGATGAGGATTTAACTGGTAAAGAAATATTACTCGTTGATGATATTTATACAACAGGATTAACAATTCATCATGCTGGGTGTAAATTATACGATAAAAATGTCAGAAAATTCAAAGTGTTTACGTTTTCAAGATAGGTTAAACGTGGTATTATAATAGTAAGAATTACCAACATAAGAGGTTAAAGGAGAGATAGCTATGATTAGATTTGAAATTCATGGAGATAACCTCACTATTACAGATGCCATCCGCAACTATATTGAGGACAAAATTGGTAAACTTGAACGTTATTTTAACGATGTGCCTAATGCAGTCGCACACGTAAAAGTAAAAACGTATCAAAATTCTACAACTAAAATCGAAGTAACAATTCCATTGAAGAATGTTACATTAAGAGCAGAAGAAAGACATGATGATTTATATGCAGGTATTGATTTAGTTACTAGCAAATTAGAACGTCAAGTACGTAAATATAAAACACGTGTTAATCGTAAGCATAAAACGCATGGAGAACCAGAAGCGTTTGTAGCTGAAGTACAAGAAGCACCGCCAGAAAATGTTGATGACGTTAATGATGAACCAACAAATGATAGTGAAATTGAGATTATCCGTTCTAAACAATTTAGCTTAAAACCAATGGATTCTGAAGAAGCAGTATTACAAATGGAATTATTAGGACATGATTTCTATATCTTCACTGATCGTGAAACAGATGGTACAAGTATTGTTTATAAACGTAAAGACGGTAAATATGGATTAATTGAAACGACTGAATAATTGATTAATAGTAAGTTATTAATTTAAATCAATTTTGAAATATATTTATGGTGTTAAGTTCACAATGACAATTTGCAGATATAACTAAGCTGAGAAGGTAATAATAATAAAATACACTCAGTTATAGTTATCCTTATAAGGGTGGGACGATGAATTCAAAATGAATTCTGTTCCACTCTTTTTTGTAACTAATATTATAGTAATTCGTGGACGCTAATATCATGCTGTGCTAATGTAATGAGGTAATTGGATATTTAAATAATAAATTAGGCTTAGCGATTCAAATTAGGGGAAAAAGGAAGTAAGTTATTTAAGTTGCGCACAATTAAGCGTCGCACTTATATGAGTATTTAAGTATAAATTCTAAAGTATAAATGATATGATAAATTGTTGTAAGCCAAACAGTTTTTAAGCTAAAGGAGCGGACGTAATGGGATTTTTATCAAAAATTGTTGACGGCAATAAAAAAGAAACTAAACGTCTAAGTAAAATAGCCGATGAAGTACTTTCATTAGAGGAAGATATGGCTATCTTAACTGATGAAGAAATTAAAAATAAGACGAAGCAATTTCAACAAGAAGTACAAGAAATTGAAGATGTAAAAAAACAAAATGACTATCTAGATAAAATCTTACCTCAAGCATATGCTTTAGTAAGAGAAGGGGCAAAACGTGTCTTTAATATGACACCTTATAAAGTGCAAGTAATGGGTGGTATCGCCATTCATAAAGGTGATATCGCTGAAATGAGAACCGGTGAAGGTAAAACTTTAACAGCGACGATGCCTACGTATTTAAATGCGCTTGCAGGTCGTGGTGTGCACGTAATCACAGTTAACGAATACTTATCTAGTGTTCAAAGTGAAGAAATGGCAGAGTTATATGAATTCTTAGGACTAACTGTAGGATTAAATTTAAATAGTAAATCAACGAATGAAAAACGTGAAGCCTATGCTCAAGATATTACTTATAGTACGAATAATGAATTAGGATTTGATTATTTAAGAGATAATATGGTGAACTATGCCGAAGAGCGTGTAATGAGACCATTACATTTTGCAATCATCGATGAGGTAGACTCTATTTTAATTGATGAAGCTAGAACGCCTTTAATTATCTCTGGGGAAGCAGAAAAATCTACGTCATTATATACACAAGCGAATGTGTTCGCCAAAATGTTAAAAGCTGAAGATGATTATAAATATGATGAAAAGACAAAAGCAGTTCATTTAACTGAACAAGGTGCAGACAAAGCTGAACGTATGTTTAAAATTGAAAATTTATATGATGTACAGAATGTTGAAGTTATTAGTCACATTAATACAGCATTAAAAGCACACGTAACATTACAACGTGACGTGGACTACATGGTTGTTGATGGAGAAGTACTCATTGTTGACCAATTTACTGGACGTACAATGCCTGGTCGTCGATTCTCTGAAGGTCTTCACCAAGCGATAGAAGCTAAAGAGGGCGTTAAAATTCAAAATGAATCGAAAACAATGGCATCCATTACTTTCCAAAACTATTTCCGTATGTATAATAAATTAGCTGGTATGACTGGTACTGCAAAAACAGAGGAAGAAGAATTCCGTAATATTTATAATATGACGGTTACACAAATTCCTACGAATAAACCTGTTCAACGTGATGATAAATCTGATTTAATTTACATTAGTCAAAAAGGTAAATTTGATGCAGTCGTTGAAGACGTAGTCGAAAAACATAAACAAGGTCAACCCGTTCTTTTAGGTACTGTTGCAGTTGAAACAAGTGAATATATCTCTAATTTACTTAAAAAACGTGGTATTAGACACGATGTATTAAACGCTAAAAACCACGAACGTGAAGCGGAAATTGTTGCAAATGCAGGACAAAAAGGTGCTGTGACAATAGCGACAAACATGGCTGGTCGTGGTACTGATATTAAACTAGGTGAAGGTGTAGAAGAAATTGGCGGTTTAGCAGTTATTGGTACTGAACGACATGAATCTAGACGTATAGATGACCAATTACGTGGTCGTTCTGGTCGTCAAGGTGATAGAGGGGATAGTCGTTTCTATTTATCACTTCAAGATGAATTAATGGTTCGTTTCGGTTCTGAAAGACTTCAAAAAATGATGAACCGTTTAGGCATGGATGATTCGACTCCTATTGAATCAAAAATGGTATCCCGCGCTGTTGAATCTGCTCAAAAACGTGTTGAAGGTAACAACTTTGATGCACGTAAACGTATACTTGAATACGATGAAGTTTTACGTAAGCAACGTGAAATTATCTACAATGAAAGAAACAATATTATCGATTCAGAGGATAGTTCACAATTAGTTAATGCAATGTTACGTTCTACATTACAACGTGGTGTGACCTATCATATAAGTGAAGAAGATGACAATCCTGACTACGCTCCGTTTATTAATTACGTTAATGATGTCTTTTTACAAGAAGGCGATCTTAAAGAAGAAGAAATTAACGGTAAAGATTCTGAAGACATCTTCGAAGTAGTTTGGTCTAAAATTGAAAAAGTATATGAAAGCCAAAAAGCCAAAATTGGTGACCAAATGGTTGAATTTGAGCGTATGATATTACTACGCTCTATAGATACTCACTGGACAGATCATATTGATACTATGGATCAATTACGTCAAGGTATCCATTTACGTTCATATGCACAACAAAATCCACTTCGTGATTATCAAAATGAAGGTCATGAGTTATTTGATATGATGATGCAAAATATTGAGGAAGATACATCTAAATTCATCCTTAAATCTGTAATTCAAGTTGATGAAAATATAGAAAGAGAGAAAACAACTGACTTTGGAACAGCTCAACATGTCTCTGCTGAAGATGGCAAAGAGAAAGCTAAAAAGCAGCCTATTGTTAAAGGCGACAAAGTTGGTCGTAATGACCCATGTCCATGTGGTAGTGGCAAGAAATATAAAAATTGTCATGGAAAAGAAGAATAGGTTTTATGTTTAATAATAAGTGGGAGTTGTGAAAAAGAATTCACGCTCCTACTTTTTACATATCCTATCAAATATGAATTAGGTAAGAATAGGAGAGATAAATATGGAATTATCTGAAATTAAGCGAAATATAGATGAATATCGTAACAACTTAGCACAAATTAGGGGGTCTCTTTGACTTTGAAAATAAAGAGACAAATATTCAAGAATATGAAGAAATGATGACTGAACCTGACTTTTGGGATGATCAAAATAAAGCACAAGATGTTATTGATAAAAATAATGCATTAAAATCAGTTGTAAATGGTTATCATGAATTAGAAGAAGAAGTTGAGGATATGACGGCAACTTGGGAATTATTACAAGAAGAGTTAGATGGTGATGTAAAGAGTGATTTAGAACAAAATGTTCTCGACTTTAAAGAGAAAGTTGATCAGTTTGAATTGCAATTATTATTAGATGGTCCACATGATGCGAATAATGCAATTTTAGAATTACATCCGGGTGCTGGTGGTACTGAATCACAAGACTGGGCTAGTATGTTACTACGTATGTACCAACGTTATGGTGAACAACAAGGGTTTAAAGTTGAAACTGTTGATTATTTACCAGGTGATGAAGCGGGCGTCAAAAGTGTCACATTGTTAATTAAAGGGCATAATGCGTATGGTTATTTAAAAGCCGAAAAAGGAGTTCATAGACTAGTTAGAATTTCTCCATTTGATTCATCTGGGCGCCGTCACACGTCATTTGCCTCATGTGATGTCATTCCGGAATTTAATAATGATGAAATTGAAATAGAAATTAATCCTGACGATATTACAGTAGATACATTTAGAGCATCAGGTGCTGGAGGTCAGCATATAAATAAAACAGAATCTGCAATTCGAATTACACACCATCCAACAGGCATCGTAGTCAATAACCAAAATGAACGTTCACAAATTAAAAACCGTGAAGCAGCGATGAAAATGTTAAAAGCTAAATTATACCAATTAAAATTAGAAGAGCAAGAACGTGAAATGGCTGAAATACGTGGTGAACAAAAAGAAATTGGTTGGGGAAGCCAAATTCGTTCATATGTTTTCCATCCTTATTCTATGGTAAAAGATCATCGAACAAATGAAGAGACTGGTAAAGTTGATGCAGTCATGGATGGGGAGATTGGACCATTTATTGAATCGTATTTAAGATATACAATGAATCAAAGTGACAATTAATGTAATAGAATTGAAAATAGGAGTGAGATAGAGTTCGTTTTGAATTCATTGTCTTACTCCTTATTTTTTGAGAATCTAAATAATAGCTAAGTAAATGTAAAATGTAATGTTATTTATTACTAGAGTATACAATTTCATATGTTATTTAAGCCCATTTTAACCTTTATATTACAAGCCGATAACATTGAACTTCTACAATATATGTTATGCTACATTATAAAAGATTAATAATATAAAACAACAAAGGAATGACAACATGATTAATAAGACTCTTACAGTAACATTGACTTCTATTGCAGCTTTAGCAGGTTTAAGTGGTTTAGCTAATGCACAAGAATATACAAATTCAACACATACAACTTCACAACAATCAAATACTTACAATAGTCAAGTGGAGCAAGAAACAAATCTAGGATTAACAAATAAAGATATCGTTAAAGTTAAAGTTGGTGATACATTATACCAAATTGCATTATCACATCACTTATCACTTGAACAATTATATAACTTTAACCCAGGTGTAACTGCATTAATTCATCCAGGTGACTTAATTGCAGTAAGTGAAAAAGGTGCAGCAAAATTAGAAAATAAAGAGATCAATTATGCACAAACTTATGCAGAAACAACAGCATTTAATCAATCAGATGTGGTAGCTCAATCAGTAAGTGCTAGCACAACAAATGTGACTGGTTACAATATTGTACCTACAAGTGCACCTACAAATACTATGCACGATTCATACCACTCATCAGTGAATACACCAGTATCGTATCAACATGTTACAACTGCCAATCAAGGTAACCGTTATAGTTTCGGAAATTGTACATACTATGCATTTGATCGACGACAACAATTAGGACGCTCAATTGGTAGTTATTGGGGTAATGCTAATAACTGGGCATACTCAGCAAAAAATGCCGGATTAACAGTAGATAATCGCCCAGAAGTAGGTGCTATTTTCCAAACAACTGCTGGTTATTATGGTCATGTAGGTGTCGTGGAACATGTTAATCAAGATGGATCAGTATATGTTTCAGAAATGAACTGGAATGGTCATTATAACCATGTTACAAATAGAACAATTACAAACACTTCAAGCTATAATTTTATTCACTAACAAGTTTATAGACATTAGTTTTAATATATTCAGATGTCAGAGTTCAATGGCTATGCAATTTAGCATAGTTATTGAACTCTTTTTTTGAATAATGCCGTTTTATAGAAATTTATAGGAAGATTAAACGAATTAGCGCGGCATAGTTAGAGCAAGGGGTGTTTTATTTTATATAAATGTTTAGGAACCGCTTTCTGTACATTTTAGGAAAACAATCTAATCTTTAATTAAAATACTTATCACAATACATTCCTGTGTAACTAGTATATATTGGTTAATAAAAGAAAAATGAAATAATTGTTATGTATTGAAGTAAGCTCAATATAAGCGAATTTTTAATAATAGATTTGTGCTTTTTACGCATAATCGTGTTTTCAAAATAGAATATAAAGGTGAAATCATTTATGGGAAAAGTCATTTTAATTACAGGAGCAACAAGTGGTATTGGTTATAAAACAGCAGAATATTTAGCAGTACAGGGAAATATAGTTTATGGCGCTAGTCGTAGGATAGAAAGTCTTGAAAATATAAAACAGGTGAACCCATTAAAATTAGATTTAACAAATGAAGCTTCAATCAAAACGGCAATCGATACTATTATCGAAAACGAAGGAAGAATTGATGTACTCGTTAATAATGCCGGTTATGGTTAATATGGTGCAATCGAAGATGTCACAATTGAATAAGCGAAACGGCAATTTGAAGTAAATATATTTGGTTTAGCACTTATTACACAGCTAGTTTTACCACATATGAGAGCACAAAAATCAGGACATATCATTAATATTTCATCTATGGGTAGACGACTTACAACTTATTTTGGCGCTTGGTATCATCCTACGAAATATGCATTAGAAGCCTTTAGCGATGCTTTACGAATGGAAGTAGAGGAATTCGGGATAGAAGTATCTATTATTGAACCAGGTGGGATTAAAACAGATTGGGGGATCATCGCTGCTGATAAATTGGCTGATTCTACAAAAGGCGGTGCCTATGAAGCTACTGCGATGAAAGTGACTCAAAGTATGAAAAAGCAATATCATTCTAATATGCTTTCAAATCCAATGGTAGTAACAAAAGCGAATTCAAAAGCAATAGACAGTAATAAACCTAAACCGCGTTATCTAACAGGATTTGCAGCTAAACCCCTTGAATTTTTACATGCTATATTGCCAACCAAAGTATTTGATAAAATGATGAAAGCTTCAAATTCAATATAACGAATCGTAATATAATCATTCGACAAATTGTATACTTAAGACACCTCGATAGTTCATTTAAGCGTGAAACTATGCTGAGGGTCTTATTTTTTTATACTTTTTCAACATTTTACAATGTATAAAGAATTGACACTTCTCATAGAAATGTTGATTGATATAATAAATGTAAGTATAATCTTTATTTAATAGAGTATGGAGGTAAGGTAAAATGGGTGTTCATCAATATTTTAAGAGACTTTCTGATTTAGAGAAATTAATTCGCTTACCAGGTAAATTTAAATATTTTGAACATAATGTTGCTGCTCACTCTTTTAAAGTTACCAAGATTGCACAATATTTAGCGACTGTAGAAGAATATCATGGTAATACTATTGATTGGAAAAGTTTATATGAAAAGGCATTGAATCATGATTTTGCCGAAGTGTTTACTGGTGACATTAAAACACCAGTAAAGTACGCTAAAACGGAATTGAAAATGTTGTTTTCTCAAGTTGAACAAGATATGGTGGACACGTTTATTAATGAAGAAATACCTGAACCTTATAAAGATATTTATCGAGAACGACTACAAGAGGGGAAAGATGATTCGTTAGAGGGTCAAATTTTATCTGTAGCCGACAAAATTGATTTATTGTATGAAACGTTCGGCGAAATACAGAAACGTAATCCCGAGGACTTATTCTTTGAAATTTATGAACACAGCTTGGAAACAATCATGCAATTTGATCACTTAAGTTCTGTTCAAGATTTCATAGAAAATGTCATACCTGAAATGCTAACTGAAAACTTCATTCCTCGAGCAGAATTGCGAGAAACTACAATGGCGATTTTAAATCGAAAAAATGGGTGAGATAAATGATTTGGTACGCTTTAGCTGCATTTTTTCCATGTGTATTAGTCGTGTTGTTTAGTGTCATAACTCGAAGTAAATGGGTGGGTGTTATTGTGACATTGATTTTGATAGCTGCTTCAATTTACAAAGGATTCTTTCATAATGAATGGATAATCTTTATCGATGTAGTATCCCTATTAGCTGGATATGTCATTATAGACAACCTTGAATTTCATAAGCATCAAGACTAAATACTATCAAACAGAGCTTTTGAATGTTACTGTAAGTTGATTTATAGTGTAAATGCACAATTTGTTCAGATGGAAGTAAAATTTAAAGCATATTTAAGAGCGGGCGCCATTAAATTATATATGAATAAATCACAAGCATTAGTGGAATATTAAATAATAATAAATGATTTTGAAAATACAAACGTAAGCGAACAAACGTTTGTATTTTTATTTATATATTTGATAAAATAGCCTTAAGTGAGAATACTTAACAAATAATAGGAAATTATTAAGTGAATGAATTTATGATTTTCACTTAAAGAGGTCATTTAAATTATTTCAGTAGAATTTTTATTAAGAATAAAGATACAATTTAAAACAAATCATTGTTAAATTTTCATACATCATTTATTTACACTAAAGTTTTAAATAAATAGTTAAGAATGCTTAATTTAAGGAGGCGCTTATCAGAATGGTGGAACATTACCCGTTTAAATTGAATTCTGAGTTTGATCCACAAGGGGACCAACCACAAGCAATAGAGAAAATAGTCAAAGGTGTTAAAGAAGGAAAGCGTCATCAAACGCTTTTAGGTGCCACTGGTACAGGTAAGACATTTACAATGAGTAATGTTATTAAAGAAGTGGGGAAACCAACGCTCATCATTGCACACAATAAAACATTAGCGGGGCAACTGTATAGTGAGTTTAAGGAATTCTTTCCTGAAAATAGAGTAGAATACTTTGTTAGTTACTATGATTACTATCAACCAGAAGCCTATGTACCTTCAACAGACACGTTTATTGAGAAAGATGCCTCAATTAATGACGAAATTGACCAACTACGACATTCTGCCACAAGTGCATTATTTGAACGTGATGATGTCATTATCATTGCCAGTGTCAGCTGTATCTATGGTTTAGGTAATCCGGAAGAATATAAAGATTTAGTAGTAAGTGTTCGAGTTGGTATGGAAATGGATCGAAGTGAACTGCTTCGTAAACTCGTAGACGTACAATATTCTAGAAATGATATTGATTTCCAACGTGGTACATTTAGAGTACGTGGCGACGTGGTTGAAATTTTCCCAGCTTCACGTGAAGAAATGTGTATTCGTGTTGAATTTTTTGGCGATGAAATTGATCGTATTCGAGAAGTTAATTATTTAACGGGAGAAGTCATTCGCGAACGTGAACATTTCGCGATTTTCCCGGCGTCTCACTTCGTAACACGAGAAGAAAAAATGAAGATTGCCATAGAGCGTATTGAGAAGGAATTAGAAGAGCGATTAAAAGAATTAAAAGATGAGAATAAGCTATTAGAAGCACAACGTCTAGAGCAACGAACGAATTATGATTTAGAAATGATGAGAGAAATGGGATTCTGTTCGGGTATCGAGAACTATTCTGTACATCTAACGTTAAGACCTTTAGGTTCAACACCTTATACGTTACTAGATTATTTCGGTGATGACTGGTTAGTAATGATTGATGAGTCTCACGTTACATTGCCACAAATAAGAGGGATGTTTAACGGTGACCGTGCGCGTAAGCAAGTGCTAGTAGATCATGGTTTCCGATTACCTAGTGCGATGGATAACCGACCATTAAAATTTGAGGAGTTTGAACAAAAAACGAATCAGTTGGTATATGTATCAGCTACACCAGGACCTTATGAGATTGAACATACCGATGAAATGATTGAACAAATTATTCGTCCTACTGGTCTTTTAGATCCTAAAATTGACGTTCGACCAACTAAAAATCAAATTGATGATTTACTTAGTGAAATTCAAGAACGTATTGATAGAGATGAACGTGTCTTAGTCACAACGTTAACTAAAAAAATGAGTGAAGACTTAACGACATACATGAAAGAAGCGGGTATTAAAGTAAATTACCTACACTCAGAGATTAAAACGTTAGAACGTATTGAAATTATTCGTGACTTAAGAATGGGAACGTATGATGTTGTTGTCGGTATCAATCTATTAAGAGAGGGAATTGATATACCGGAAGTTTCATTAGTTGTTATTTTAGATGCAGATAAAGAAGGTTTCTTGCGCTCAAACCGCTCATTAATCCAAACGATAGGTCGTGCTGCACGAAATGAGAAAGGTGAAGTGATTATGTATGCCGATAAAATTACCGATTCAATGCAGTATGCGCTTGATGAAACGCAAAGACGTCGTGATATACAAATGGCACATAATGAAAAATATGGAATCACACCTAAAACAATTAATAAGAAAATTCATGATGTTATTAGTGCCACGGTTGATAATGATGAAACAAATGAAAAACAACAAACCGAATTACCTAAGAAAATGACTAAAAAAGAAAGACAAAAAACAATTGAAAATATAGAAAAAGAAATGAAAAAAGCAGCTAAAGATTTAGACTTTGAAAAAGCAACAGAACTAAGAGATATGTTATTTGAATTAAAATCAGAAGGGTGACATTTGAATGAAGGGACCAAGGATTGTAGTAAAGGGTGCACGTGCACATAACTTAAAAGACGTAGACATTGAAATTCCAAAAAATAAATTAATTGTTATGACAGGGTTATCTGGGTCAGGTAAATCATCTTTAGCATTCGATACAATTTATGCTGAAGGTCAAAGACGTTATGTAGAATCATTAAGTGCATACGCGCGTCAATTTTTGGGGCAAATGGATAAACCAGATGTTGATACGATAGAGGGATTATCACCAGCTATTTCAATTGACCAAAAGACGACAAGTAAAAATCCTCGCTCAACAGTAGCAACGGTAACGGAGATTTATGATTATATTCGTTTGTTATACGCACGAATAGGCAAGCCATATTGTCCTAATCATAATATTGAAATTGAATCTCAAACTGTGCAACAAATGGTTGATCGCATTTTAGAGCTTAAAGAACGCACTAAAATTCAAATTTTAGCGCCAGTTGTTTCTCATAGAAAAGGTAGTCATGAGAAACTTATCGCAGATATTGGTAAAAAAGGCTATGTACGTCTTAGAGTTGACGGCGATATTGTCGATGTCAATGAGGTTCCAGAATTAGATAAAAATAAAAACCATACTATCGAGGTAGTCGTAGACCGTTTGGTAGTTAAAGATGGTATTGAAACACGTTTAGCAGATTCAATTGAGACAGGTTTAGAATTAGCTGATGGCAACATTACTGTCGATGTAATTGATGGCGAGGACCTTAAATTTTCTGAGAATCATGCTTGCCCAATTTGCGGGTTCTCTATTGGTGAATTAGAACCTAGAATGTTTAGTTTCAATAGTCCGTTCGGTGCTTGTCCAACTTGTGATGGTTTAGGTCAAAGATTAACCGTCGATCTTGATTTGGTAGTTCCAGACCCTAATAAGACTCTAAATGAAGGTGCGATTGAACCATGGGAACCTACGAGCTCAGATTTTTACCCAACTTTATTAAAACGCGTATGCGAAGTATATAAAATTAATATGGATAAGCCATATAAAAAGTTGACTGATAGACAGAAAAACATATTAATGAATGGTTCAGGAGATAAAGAAATTGATTTTTCTTTCCACAGTCGTAACGGTGGGACACGTCATAGAAGAATGAAATTCGAGGGTGTTGTTCCCAATATTGACCGTCGTTATCATGAATCACCATCGGAATATACACGTGAAGTAATGAGTAAATACATGACTGAACTGCCTTGCGAAACTTGTTACGGTAAACGTTTAAGTAAAGAAGCGCTATCTGTTTACGTTGGTGGATATAATATTGGAGAAGTAGTCGAATATTCTATCAAGAATGCATTAAATTACTATGAAAATATCGAGCTTTCAGAACAAGATAGAGCTATTGCAAGTCAAATTTTAAAAGAAATCATTTCAAGATTGTCATTTTTAAATAATGTTGGATTAGAATATTTAACACTTAATCGTGCGTCAGGTACTCTTTCTGGTGGTGAAGCACAACGTATTCGATTAGCGACACAAATCGGTTCACGCTTAACAGGGGTACTTTATGTGCTTGACGAGCCCTCTATTGGTTTACACCAACGTGATAATGATCGTCTGATAAGCACCTTAAAAGAAATGCGAGATTTGGGCAATACACTTATTGTTGTTGAACATGATGATGACACTATGCGAGCAGCTGATTATCTCGTAGATGTCGGTCCTGGTGCAGGTAATCATGGTGGTGAAATCGTCTCTTGTGGCACACCAAGTAAAGTCATGAAAGATAAGAAATCTTTAACAGGACAATATTTAAGCGGTAAGAAACGTATCGACGTTCCTGAACATCGTCGAGAAGTAACTGATCGCAAAATTAGTATCAAAGGTGCACGAAGTAATAACTTAAAAGGTGTAGATGTAGATATTCCATTGTCTGTAATGACAGTTGTAACAGGTGTGTCTGGTTCAGGTAAAAGTTCACTAGTTAATGAAGTATTATATAAATCATTAGCTCAAAAAATAAATAAATCTAAAGTTAAACCGGGTGCCTTTGATAGCATTGAAGGTATTGATCAATTAGATAAAATTATTGATATTGACCAATCTCCTATCGGTAGAACGCCACGTTCTAATCCAGCCACTTATACTGGCGTATTTGATGATATACGTGATGTATTTGCTCAAACTAATGAAGCGAAAATTCGTGGTTATCAAAAAGGACGCTTTAGCTTTAATGTTAAAGGTGGACGTTGTGAAGCTTGTAAAGGTGATGGCATTATTAAAATTGAAATGCACTTTTTACCTGATGTGTATGTTCCATGCGAAGTTTGTGATGGGAAGCGCTATAACCGTGAAACATTAGAAGTGACTTATAAAGGTAAGAATATTGCTCAAGTGCTTGAAATGACAGTCGAAGAAGCAACGTATTTCTTTGAAAACATTCCTAAAATACATCGTAAATTACAAACACTTGTAGATGTTGGTTTAGGTTACATCACGCTTGGACAACAAGCTACAACTCTATCAGGAGGAGAAGCACAACGTGTTAAATTAGCATCTGAATTGCATAAACGTTCAACTGGTCGTTCCATCTATATTCTTGATGAACCTACAACTGGTTTGCATGTCGATGATATTAGTCGTTTGCTAAAAGTGCTTAATCGTCTAGTTGAGAACGGTGATACTGTTGTGATTATTGAACATAATCTAGATGTCATTAAAACAGCAGATCATATTATTGATCTAGGACCTGAAGGTGGCGATGGTGGTGGTACACTAGTTGCTACTGGTACACCAGAAGAGATTGAAAATGTAGAATCATCATACACAGGTAAATATTTAAAAACGGTACTTGAACGAGATAAAGTAGAATAAATTGAAATATAGATTTTGAAAATTAATAGTAATTTAAGGGATCATAGGCATCTCGCATTAAATGACTTAACTGAGAATACGCTCACATCTAGCTTTTCTCAGTTTTTTTAATAACATAACATTAAACCCAACAAAGGGAATTATAATAAGAAATTCAATAAGTGAGGTTAAGTGATTTAATAAAAACTGTATGTTGTTCCCTTAATCATTTAAAAGCAATCTAAGGTGTAAACGAAACAAATATAATAGGATTTCTTCTTTTTTATATTAATCTTGTCTTTATTTTTGATATGATAATAGGTGAATGAATTCAAGTGAAAATTTTGAGGTGAACTCATGTTAACGACAGAGAAATTAGTCAAATTACTTAAATTAGAATTGTTTACGGGTGAAAAAGGATTACATAAACCTATTAAAAATACGGATATTTCTAGACCAGGTCTAGAAATGGCTGGATATTTTTCACACTATGCTGCAGACCGCATTCAATTACTAGGTACTACAGAATTATCGTTTTATAATTTATTACCAGACGAGGAACGTCATGGACGCATGAGAAAATTATGTCGTCCTGAAACACCTGCAATTATTGTGACAAGAGGATTAGAACCTCCGCAAGAGCTGATTGATGCCGCTCAAGAAATGGATACACCACTAATCGTATCAAAGGATGCAACTACAAGTTTAATGAGTCGATTAACGACATTCCTTGAACATGAATTAGCTAAGACAACATCATTACATGGTGTATTAGTCGATGTTTATGGTGTGGGTGTGTTAATCACTGGAGATTCTGGTATAGGTAAAAGTGAGACTGCACTTGAATTAGTGAAAAGAGGTCATCGACTCGTAGCTGATGATAACGTAGAAATTCGTGAAATAACTAAAGATGAATTAATAGGGACACCACCTAAATTAATTGAGCACTTATTAGAAATTAGGGGTCTCGGTATCATCAATGTCATGACATTATTTGGAGCGGGGTCGATCCTCACACAAAAACAAATTCGTCTTAACATTAACCTTGAAAATTGGGATAAAGATAAACTGTATGACCGAGTTGGATTGAATGAAGAAACATTACAAATTCTTGATACAGAAATCACTAAAAAAACAATTCCTGTAAGACCAGGACGAAATGTTGCAGTCATTATAGAAGTCGCAGCAATGAATTATCGTTTAAATATAATGGGGATTAATACAGCTGAAGAATTTAATCAACGTTTAAATGAAGAAATCTTAAAAAAAGGTCATCAAAGCAAGGAGAACTAAAACATGCTTTTTAATCTGAATTATATTGATTCTACTGCATTTAGCATAGGTCCGCTTTCAATAAAATGGTACGGTATCATTATTGCGGTAGGAATCCTTATTGGTTATTTCATAGCTCAAGAAAGCTTGAAATATGTTGGTTTACATAAAGATACGCTTGTTGACGTCATCTTTTACAGTGCCATCTTTGGGTTCATCGCTGCACGTATTTACTTCGTGATTTTTCAATGGCCATATTACGCCCAAAACCCTATTGAAATTCCAATGATATGGCATGGTGGTATTGCAATACATGGTGGTCTTTTAGGTGGATTTATCACTGGTATTATTGTTTGTAAAATTAAAAATTTAAATCCATTTCAAATTGGTGACATTGTAGCACCAAGTATTATTTTAGCTCAAGGTATTGGACGTTGGGGTAACTTTATGAATCATGAAGCCCATGGCGGTCCAGTCTCAAGAACCTTTTTAGAAAATTTACATATTCCTGAGTTTATTATTCGTAATATGTATATTGAAGGGGTATACTACCATCCAACATTCTTATATGAATCTATATGGGATATTTTGGGATTCATCATTTTAATTACAATTAGAAAGCATCTTCGTGTAGGTGAAACATTCACACTCTATTTAATATGGTATTCAATTGGACGTTTCTTTGTAGAGGGATTAAGAACGGATAGTTTAATGCTGACAAGTCATATTAGAGTAGCGCAATTGGTATCAGTTATTTTAATTATAATTGGTTTGGTAATTTTAATTTATCGTCGCATTAAATATCAACCATCATTGTACAAAGAAGCAGGTCCGTTAACTTGGAATAGCTCTAAGGCGAAAGTGAAATCATGAGACGGTTAACTAAAGAAGGACATCATAAGATTAATCCGCTATGGCGAATTTATAGTTTAGTACGTTTTTCAAAAGTATTCACCAATACATTGCTAATTGAATTATGTCGTTTTATACCAAATTTAAAATGGAAACGTTGGATATACATTAATCTATTGAATATGACCATTGGACAACATACTGCTATTGCCTATAAAGTAATGCCTGATCTCTTTTATCCGCAACTCATTACAATTGGCAATAATTCTGTAATTGGTTATAATACAACAATATTAACGCACGAAGTATTAGTGGATGAATATCGCTATGGCCCAGTGTACATTGGTGACCATACATTAATCGGTGCAAATTCGACCATTCTACCAGGTGTACATATTGGTAATCATGTAGTCGTTAAAGCTGGAACAGTTGTATCAAAAGATATACCAGATTATGCCATTGCATATGGCAATCCTATGCTAATACATCATAAATAAAGAGAGGTGACAAAGAATGGCGCAAAACAATGACAATATTATCTCGATGAAATTTGATGAACCATTTTATCGTAAAATGGCTGATCAAAAATATAAAATGCAAGATTTTAATAAGGCAGTAGAATACTATAAAAAAGTGCTTGATTTGTCACCACAAGATTTTGATATTAAATTAAAGTATGCTTATTGCTTAAACAAACTTAATTTAGGTAGACGAGCTGAGCATTTGTTTTATGACAGCATTATTGAAGGTAATCATGTTGCCGACAGTTACTACCAACTTAGTCAATTAAACATTGACCTTAATGAGCCAAACAAGGCCTTCTTGTTTGGTATTAATTATGTGATTTTAACTGATGATACTGACTTTAGAGAAGAATTAGAAAAAACATTCGAAGTGTCTTATATGAGTGAAGATAAAATTCAGCTCGAAGCACAACTTTTCTCAACGCAATTACTATTCCAATATTTATTTTCTCAAGGAAGATTACAAGATGCACGTAAATATATTTTGAATCAAGATGAGAAAATTCAAGAACATAGAGTCATTCGAAACTTATTAGCAATGTGCTATTTGTATTTAAGTGAATATGATATTGCTAAAGACATGTTTGAAGCGTTATTAGCAGAAGATAATTCAGATGTACATGCACTATGTCACTATACATTGCTACTTTACAATACGAATGAAAAAGATAAGTATCACAAGTATCTTAAAATATTAAGTAAAGTAGTACCAATGAATGATGATGAAAGTTTTAAATTAGGCATAGTACTAAGCTATTTAAAACAGTACGATGCATCTCAACAAATATTATTACCACTATACAAAAAAGGTAAATTTGCCTCAATTCAAATGTTTAATGCATTGAGCTTTAATTATTATTACCTCGGAAATAAAGAACAGAGTAAAGTGTTTTGGGAGAAGTTACTGCAAATTTCTAAAGTTGATGTGGGCTACGCACCTTGGGTACTTGAAGAGAGTAAACAAACATTTGATCAA
This sequence comes from Staphylococcus sp. HMSC062A01, assembly GCF_001836805.1. Lineage (NCBI taxonomy): Bacteria > Bacillati > Bacillota > Bacilli > Caryophanales > Staphylococcaceae > Staphylococcus > Staphylococcus sp. HMSC062A01. The sequence continues at coordinate 177,143 of NZ_KV830599.1, read as the reverse complement.
AAAATATTACCACTGTTATTAGATGATGATAGCCATTATAGACTTTATGGTGTGTTTTTATTAAATCAATTAAATGGTAAAGAAATATTAATGACTCAAGAGATTTGGTCTATTTTAGAAACAATGAATGACTATGAAAAACTTTACCTTACTTATTTAGTACAGGGACTGCATTTAAATAAATTAGATTTCATTCACAAAGGTTTAGTGAGTTTATATGAAATGGACGACATACAGAAAGATACGGAATTATTTATAAGTTGGATTGATAAAGGTGAAGGGTTAATTGCGAACGATGTTGATTTTAGTGAAGTTGACAGATATGTAGCTGCACATGCTTATCTATATCATCGTTATTATCATAGTCATATGACTAAAAAGAAAATTATGGAATTGTTTAATGTATCTCGTTATAAGTTAGATAACGCAATTGATCAATTGTTGAGCATATAAATTTAAAGATTTCAAATATTAATATATAATGCGCATGATATTAAAAACGTAGGAGGCATAAAAATGACTGAAGTAAATTATGATGTTGCAATTATCGGTGCTGGACCAGCCGGTATGACTGCGGCAGTTTATGCATCACGTGCAAATTTAAGCACAGTAATGATTGAACGAGGCATGCCTGGTGGACAAATGGCAAATACAGAGGAAGTAGAGAACTTCCCAGGATTCGAAATGATTACTGGTCCAGATTTATCAACTAAAATGTTCGAACACGCTAAAAAATTCGGTGCTGAATATCAATATGGAGATATTAAATCTATTGAAGATAAAGGTGACTATAAAGAAATTAATTTAGGCAATAAAGAGATAACAGCTCGTGCGGTAATTATTTCAACTGGTGCTGAATATAAAAAAATTGGTGTCCCTGGTGAACAAGAACTAGGTGGACGCGGTGTAAGTTATTGTGCAGTATGTGATGGTGCATTCTTCAAAAATAAAAACCTATTTGTAATAGGTGGCGGGGATTCTGCAGTTGAAGAAGGTGCATTCCTAACTAAATTCGCAGATAAAGTTACAATTGTACACAGAAGAGATGAATTAAGAGCACAAAAAATCTTGCAAGATCGTGCGTTTAAAAATGACAAAATCGATTTTATATGGAGTCATACTTTAAAATCTATTAATGAAAAAGATGGAAAAGTAGGTTCTGTAACACTTGTTTCTACCAAAGATGCCTCTGAAGAAACTTTAGATGCAGATGGGGTATTCATCTACATTGGTATGAAACCATTAACAGCACCATTTGTGAATCTAGGAATTACGAATGATATGGGCTATATTGTAACTGAAGATAATATGAGTACGAAAGTGCCAGGTATATTTGCGGCTGGTGATGTTAGAGATAAAGGTTTACGTCAAATTGTAACAGCTACTGGTGATGGTAGTATAGCAGCACAAAGTGCTATTGATTACATTGAAGAATTAAAAGATAAGCAAGAAGCATAAATAAGATTAGGCTAGAGCATGCAATCACATCATATAGTGATTAAAGCATGAATTCTAGCCTTTTTTATTTAAATCAATATTAGATTCAGATATCGCAATGATAGTTACGATAAGTAGCTCATATGATATTATGAAAGTAAGTTAACGATATTCTAAAACGTATGTATACAATAAAAAGATTAACTAGGCGGTGTCAAAATGACGAACCATAAAGAAAATGAAATGAGTAAAAGTGAACTATTAGTAGTAACAGGTCTATCCGGTGCGGGTAAATCAGTGGTCATACAATGTTTAGAAGATATTGGTTACTTCTGTGTTGATAATCTACCACCTATTTTACTCCCTAAATTTGTAGAATTAATGGAACAAGGTAATCCTTCTTTGCAAAAAGTAGCTATTGCTATAGATTTAAGAGGTAAAGAATTATTTAAATCATTAGTAGAAGAAATTGATGCAATCAAAAGTAGAAACGATGTAATTGTAGATGTCATGTTTTTAGAAGCGGAAACAGAAAAACTAATTTCTAGATACAAAGAATCTAGACGAGCTCACCCTTTAAATGAAAATGGACAAATGTCTTTGATGGATTCAATCTTAGAAGAAAAGCAATTGCTTAGCAATATTCGTACAATCGCTAATTATATTGTAGATACAACTCAATTGACGACGAAAGAACTTAAAGCTAGAGTGAAAGAAAAATTTGAAGATGAGAATTTTAAATCCTTTAGTATCAATGTATCAAGTTTCGGTTTTAAACATGGTATACAAAAAGACGCAGATTTAGTATTTGATGTTCGTTTCCTACCAAATCCTTATTATGTTGAAGACTTAAGACCGATGACAGGAGAAGATGAACCAGTTTACCATTATGTTATGAAATGGAAAGAAACTGAAATATTTTTCGAAAAATTAATGGATTTACTGAAATTTATGATACCAGGTTATAAAAAAGAGGGTAAATCACAATTAGTAATTGCAATAGGTTGTACAGGAGGTCAACATCGCTCTGTTGCGTTAGCTAAACGAATTGGTGAAGAATTAACAGAAATATTTGATTATAATGTCTATGTTCATCACAGAGATGCACATATCGAAAGTGGCGTGAGAAAATGAAACAATTAAAGATTGTACTCATAGGCGGTGGAACAGGCCTATCAGTATTGGCAAGGGGGCTGAGAGAGTACCCCATTGATATAACGGCCATCGTTACTGTAGCTGATGATGGTGGTAGTACTGGTAAAATACGAAGTGAGATGGATATACCTGCTCCAGGTGATATTAGAAATGTTATCGCAGCACTAAGTGATGCTGAACCAGTCATAGAAGAATTATTTCAATATCGATTTAAAGAAAATCAAATCGAAGGGCACTCACTAGGTAATTTATTACTAGCAGCCTTAACAAATATAAAGAATGACTTCGGTCATGCAGTTAAAGAATTAAGTAAGATTTTAAATATTAAAGGTAAAGTGATTCCTTCAACGAATACTAATGTTATGCTAAACGCAGTGTTAGAAGACGGAGAAATTGTACGAGGAGAATCTCAAATACCAAAGAAAAACAAACGTATTGATCGTGTTTTTTTAGAACCTGAAAATGTTGAGCCTATGGAAGAAGCAATTGACGCATTAGAAGATGCAGATTTAATCGTGCTCGGACCTGGCTCACTATACACAAGTGTTATTTCGAATTTATGTGTTAAAGGTATGTCAGAAGCTATTTTACGTTCTAAAGCACCTAAATTATACATATCTAATGTTATGACTCAACCGGGAGAAACATCAGATTACGATGTTATGGACCATATTCAAGCAATACATAAACATGCTGGAAGTGATTTTATTGATTATGTCATCTGTAGTAATGATAAATACGATGATAAAGTGTTAGAACGTTATAAAGAGCGTAATGCTAAACCGGTTGTTATGGATGAACATAAAATTACAGATCATAATATTAGAATGGTTACGTCATCTAATTTAGTCGAAATATTAGATGATCATTTAGTACGTCACAATACTAAAGTTTTAGCAAGATTGATCTATGATTTAGCACTTGAAATGACAAGTACGATTCAATTTAGACCTAAAAAATAACACTTCTAATCATCTGTATAACTATGGTATGATATAGGGCGTATGTTTATTAATGTATTAGTGTAATATAGTGCAACTATATAGGATGTTAGTTACATGTATATATAAAATTGATTAGAGGGGGAAATGTGATGAGTTTTGCATCAGATATGAAGAATGAATTAACACGCATTGATGTTGATGAAAGCAATGCCAAAGCAGAGCTTAGCGCATTAATTCGTATGAACGGTGCACTTAGCCTATCTAATCAACAATTCGTAATTAATGTTCAAACAGAGAATGCTACGACTGCTAGAAGAATTTATTCATTAATTAAACGCATATTTAATGTAGAAGTGGAAATTCTAGTTCGTAAAAAAATGAAATTAAAGAAAAATAATATTTATATTTGTCGTACAAAAGTGCGAGCTAAAGAAATTCTAGATGAACTTGGTATATTAAAGAATGGTATTTTTGTTCACGATATAGATGCTAGCATGATTAAAGATGATGAAATGCGTAGAAGTTATTTAAGAGGCGCATTTCTAGCTGGAGGATCTGTAAATAATCCAGAGACATCATCCTATCATTTAGAAATATTTTCTCAATATGAGAATCATTCTGAAGGTTTAACTAAATTAATGAATAGTTATGGATTAAATGCTAAACATTTAGAACGAAAAAAGGGTAGTATTGCTTATTTAAAAGAAGCTGAAAAAATTTCTGACTTTCTAAGTTTAATAGGTGGATACCAAGCATTATTGAAGTTTGAAGATGTGCGAATTGTTAGGGATATGAGAAATTCAGTGAATCGTTTAGTAAATTGTGAAACTGCAAACCTTAATAAGACTGTAAGTGCCGCTATGAAACAAGTAGAAAGTATTCAGTTAATTGAACAGGAAATCGGATTAGATAATTTGCCTGATCGCTTAAGAGAGATTGCTAAACTTCGAGTTGAGCATCAAGAAATCTCTTTAAAAGAACTAGGAGAAATGATATCGACTGGTCCGATATCTAAATCTGGAGTCAACCACCGTTTAAGAAAGTTAAATGAACTTGCAGACAAAATTCGAAGTGGTGAAAAAATAGAATTATAAGTATAAACTCGTCATGGATTGGCGAGTTCTTTTTTTAGAACTAGAGACTTGAATCCCTGAATGGTCCCTGAAATTTAGTTTTCTTTGGTTTTTAATTAAAAGATAAATAAAAAAGAACGCCGCCACAACGGCATTCTTGAAATTAAAATGTGCATAATTAAAGCTATTAGCCCCCTCGAGAGGAGTCGAACCTCTATCTTAAGAACCGGAATCTTACGTGCTATCCGTTACACTACGAGGAGATATTAAATGATAAAGACAAATTTCTGTACTAATTGTTATTTTAAAAGTACAATCTGAATGTATGTTTATAGTGTACAAAATCTATTAAAATATGGTCAACTTTTCTTAATGCTAGATGAGTTTAAATTTTGACCATTTTTGACTTTTGATGTAAAATACTAATTAACAGTTAATCACAAGGAGGAAATATAAATGAATTTAATTCCTACAGTAATTGAAACAACAAATCGCGGTGAACGCGCATACGATATTTATTCACGTTTATTGAAAGACCGTATTATTATGTTAGGTTCTGCAATTGATGATAATGTAGCAAATTCAATTGTATCACAATTATTATTCTTACAAGCTCAAGACTCTGAGAAAGACATCTATCTATATATTAATTCTCCAGGTGGTAGTGTTACTGCTGGATTTGCAATTTATGATACAATTCAACATATTAAACCAGATGTACAAACAATCTGTATCGGTATGGCTGCATCAATGGGTTCATTCCTATTAGCAGCTGGCGCAAAAGGTAAACGCTTTGCATTACCAAACGCTGAAGTTATGATTCACCAACCATTAGGTGGTGCACAAGGACAAGCAACTGAAATCGAAATTGCTGCTAATCACATTTTAAAAACACGTGAAAAATTAAACAAAATTTTAGCTGAACGTACAGGTCAAAGTATTGAAAAAATTCAAAAAGATACTGATCGTGATAACTTCTTAACTGCTGACGAAGCTAAAGAATATGGTTTAATTGATAATGTTATGCAACCAGAAGATAAATAATCAAATTTAACCATGACATACAAATGGGGAGTGTTTAAACAAACACTCCCCGTTTTTTTATGACTATTTTAATTGTTTGAAGAACATTTTAGGAACAGTCGAATAGATATAATAAGTAAAATAATGCCACTTAAAATGAAGAATATAGACATTAATATAATTACTAAATTATGTTCGAAAGCGAAAATACCATTGAGTATAAGAAATAGACTTGCGATGATAAGTAGAATATAAGTTAATTTCTCGTCATTCATTTTCAAAACTCCAATTAAATTATTATGCATCTATTAAATCTTCGAAAGCAATTTTTAGATTAGAATAGTTAAATGTAAAACCGAGCGCATCCAGTTTATTTGGTAATACCTTTTGCGTATCTAAAACAACCGTAGACATTTCACCAAGTGCTAATCGCATTAGGAATGATGGCACCCATGTTTCATGAGGGCGATGCATGACACGCGCAAGTGTGTATCCAAATAAATTTTGGCGTTCAGCAATTGGTGCAGCCATATTGAATGGACCTTTTGCTTTAGGATTATCGATTGTGAATAGAATTGCGCGCACTAAGTCATTAATGTGAATCCATGAATACCATTGGAATCCAGATCCTAATTTACCACCTACGAAGAATTTATAAGGAAGCTTCATCGTCTGTAAGGCGCCTCCATCATTAGATAAAATCATGCTGAATCTGCCAAGTACTACTCGCGTACCAAATGACTCAAAGCGTTTAGCAAAACGTTCCCACTGATAAACCACATCAGATAGAAAATCAAATGGATGTGTTTGATATTTTTCTGTATACGTATGATATAAACTAGGTGGATAATAACCCATTGCACTAGCATTAAAGAGCACTTCAGGTTTATGTTCCCGTTGGCTAAACAAGTCAACTAGTGATTGTGTTGACTGAATACGACTAGTCATAATCAATTGTTTATATGATGGAGTCCAGCGTTTATTTAAAGTTGCACCAGCCAAATTAACTACAACATCTATATCTGGAACTTGGGACATCCAACCGTCTTTTGACCAATTAACATAAGAAATCTTTGGATCATCACTTTGCTTATCACTACGAGTTAGTATTGTAATATGTACATCGCGATTCTTTAATTCATTTACTAATTGACTGCCTACCATTCCAGTTCCGCCAGTTATTAAGAATTGCTTCATATTTACACCTCTATTAATTTATAGTATTAAGATAACTTTTCTATTATCAACATTGAACTTTTCTTGTTCAAAAAATGTACAATGATTAGTCAATAATATGTCATTTACTAAGCTGTAGACAGGATTTAAATTATCTAAAGTTAAGTTATAATTAATTTGTACCTTCGCTATAGTAGATTTCAATATCTCTGAGTAAATTGAGTATACCCCATAGACTACACAAAATAAACGAAGGTCAATTTTGACTCCCTTTAGTAGAAGCCCATGCGAGAATCGTGTGGGCTCTTTGTATATCTATTATAGTCCTAATGAATAAAGATTAAGAATAATATGATTAGAGGAATGAAAATGACTGATAAAAATATAAAATCAAACTGAGATGTATGACTGTCATCATAATCATCATTATTCAACATCATAGTTTTTAGATTATGTTTAGGTACATTTTCATCTTCAAATATATCTTCAGAAACAAATTTTTTCATTATGACTCACACTTTCACATTATAATAAAATTAAATTTGCATAATTGATGTTTGTAATTACTTATGATGTTATCATATATAAGTGATTATGTATCATTATAATTAATGTCTTAAACCTTTTTATTTCATTTCCGTGCGAATTACTGTAAAATTATATGCTACATTTAGGGGACTAGACAATTTTAATATATTAAAGTGAGGTAACTTATGTCTAAGAACAATAGAAATAGAGATGACTTTGGTGAACCGGAAAAGAAAAAAATGAGTGGCATTTCGAAACTTATTAGTACGATTATCGTTTTATTATTATTAAGCGGATTAGCATTTGCGATTTTTGCATTTGTAGATCATTCAAATCGTTCAAGTGAACGCTTAAACAATCAATCAACTGAAGAGCACAAAGATAAAAATGATAAAAAAGACAAAGAAGATAAAGACAAAAAGGATAAGTCAGATAAAGACAAAAAGGATAAGTCAGATAAAGATAAAAAAACTAGTGAAGATAGTTCGAATGTGACTCAAGAAAATGTTACGCAGCAAACAGCTCAAACCCAACAACGTCAGACACAACAAGCAACACCTTCAACTCAACAAAGAACTAAACAACAACCATTAACAGAAGAGAAACAAAGAACCAAAGAAGCACAGACTAAGGAAGAAAAAACACAAGAGAGAACAACTAAAGAAGAAGCTACAACAGAAGAAGCTCGCACTAAAGAACAAGCAACTCAAGAAAGTAACAGTAATAATAGCAGTGATAGTAATTCTAGTGAGTCAAATACGGATAAGTCTAATGGTAACCAGACAAGCAATCAAACTAGAACGCAACAATCACCGCAAACACAACAACGATCAACAACTCAGTCGTCTACGCAGCAATCAACCACAAGACAAACTTCACAACGAAGTTCTACGTCTAGTCAAAGTCAGTCAAGCCAAAAATCATCAAATAGTAATGAATAATATAGTTAGTAGTTATCAAAGTGAGATTTTGAAACAGTCATGTTTCAAGTCTCACTTTTTACTTTTTTAAAACATCCAATTGAGTAAAAAGGTAAAAATAATTGAAAGCAAAATAGAAATGATTATTGAAGAAAGGCAACCAAATGGACAACCACAACCATAATGATATCTTATTGAATAGTTGTTACGTTCATTACCATTAAAATAGTTATCATCTTTATATCTACGATCTTCAGGGTCAATGACTTCTACATTATTATCATTTTCTTGAGCCATTTCTTCATCCTCCTTAAATGAATTTCTTATATTGTAAATTAAAATAGTTTAAACAAGAAAGTATTTTGCAAAAGAATAATTTCTAAACTTAAAGGGTAATACTATAAAATAAGGGTTTAATTAAACTTTGTGCCACTTTATAAAATGGGAAATACTACTTAAATTAGGGAATTTTACAGATAATTTTAAATATTAGAGTTTTTCTCTTGCATTTTCAACAACACAATAGTACTATTGCAAGTGTAAAGAGGTTAGATTTTGTCCCGCGCGGGACACAATAAGTCAAACTGGGTTTATGCTATTGGTTACCCTTTATACATAAAGGAGGAAGGTAGTAGTGAAGGACTTGATTAAAATTCAACAGAAGCTGATACCTGATTTAATTGATAAAATGTATCGACGCTTTTCTATCTTAACTACTATCTCAAATAATCAACCAGTAGGTAGAAGAAGTTTAAGTGAGCACATGGATATTACCGAACGTGTCTTAAGATCTGAAACTGATATGTTGAAAAAGCAAGATTTAATTCAAGTCAAATCGACTGGAATGGAAATCACTGAAGAAGGCAAGTCAGTTTTGAATCAGCTTAACGAATATTTCAATATTTATACTGATGATAATCAATTAGCTGATCAAATTAAGTCAACTTTTGGTATTAAAGAAGTTCACGTTATACCTGGTGATGCAGATGCTCAAGAGAATGTTAAATCCGAAATGGGAAGACAAGCTGGCCAATTATTGGAAAGCATCTTATATGAAGACGCTATTGTTTCAGTAACAGGTGGTTCAACAATGGCAAATGTAAGCCGAGCCATGCATCTTCTACCATTTAATGTATTTTTCGTACCAGCTCGTGGTGGTCTTGGTGAGAATGTTATTTATCAAGCTAACACGATTTCAGCGAGCATGGCGCAACAAACAGGTGGTTATTATACAACACTTTATGTACCAGATAATGTGAGTGAATCAACGTATAATACACTTCTGATGGAACCCTCTGTGGTTCATACATTAGATAAAATTAAACAAGCAAATATAACAATTCACGGTATTGGTGATGCGCTGAAGATGGCGTATCGTAGACAATCGTCAGAACAGGTGATTGAAAGCCTTCAACATCATCAAGCCGTCGCAGAAGCTTTCGGTTACTATTTTGACGCTCAAGGAAATGTAGTCTACAAAGTAAAGACAATAGGACTACAACTTGAAGATTTAGAAACCAAAGATTTTATATTCGCTGTTGCAGGTGGACAATCTAAAGGTGAAGCAATTAAAGCTTACTTAAGTATTGCACCTAAAAATACAGTTTTAATTACTGATGAAGCAGCAGCAAAGGTAATATTAAATTAGTAATAAAAAGTTTAAAGCTTTTTAAATATCATTTTAAAGGAGGCCATTATAATGGCAGTAAAAGTAGCAATTAATGGTTTTGGTAGAATTGGTCGTTTAGCATTTAGAAGAATTCAAGACGTAGAAGGTATTGAAGTAGTTGCAGTAAACGACTTAACAGACGACGAAATGTTAGCTCATTTATTAAAATATGACACTATGCAAGGTCGTTTCACAGGAGAAGTTGAAGTTATTGATGGTGGTTTCCGCGTAAATGGTAAAGAAGTTAAATCATACGAAGAACCAGATGCAAGCAAATTACCTTGGGGCGATTTAGATATCGACGTAGTATTAGAATGTACTGGTTTCTATACAGATAAAGAAAAAGCAGAAGCACACATCAATGCAGGTGCTAAAAAAGTATTAATCTCTGCACCAGCTAAAGGTGATGTAAAAACAATCGTATTCAACACTAACCACAATGACTTAGATGGTTCAGAAACAGTTGTTTCAGGTGCATCATGTACTACTAACTCATTAGCACCAGTTGCTAAAGTATTAAGTGATGAATTTGGTTTAGTTGAAGGTTTAATGACAACTATTCACGCATACACTGGTGACCAAATGACTCAAGACGGTCCACATAAAAAAGGTGACAAACGTCGTGCGCGTGCAGCAGCTCAAAACATCGTACCTAACTCAACAGGTGCTGCAAAAGCAATCGGTAAAGTTATTCCTGAAATCGATGGTAAATTAGACGGTGGTGCTCAACGTGTACCAGTTGCTACGGGTTCATTAACTGAAGTAACAGTTGTATTAGAAAAAGACGTTACTGTTGAAGACGTTAACAAAGCAATGAAAAACGCTTCAAACGAATCATTTGGTTACACTGAAGACGAAATCGTTTCTTCTGACGTAGTTGGCATGACTTATGGTTCATTATTCGATGCTACTCAAACTCGTGTAATGTCTGTTGGTGACCGTCAATTAGTTAAAGTTGCAGCTTGGTATGACAACGAAATGTCTTACACTGCTCAATTAGTTCGTACTTTAGAATATTTAGCAGAATTATCTAAATAATTTAGAAGCATAGTTAAATAAACTTGTGCTCAGTATGGATGTACTATTCACAGTACACTTGTACAAATTATTGAAATAAGTTAGCTTATGAGTAAGCGGGGAGCACTAACGCTTCTCCGCTTATTTTTATATTAGTAATTCCTATTTAGAGGAGGAAATTATAATGGCAAAGAAAATTGTTTCTGATTTAGATTTAAAAGGGAAAGTTGTTTTAGAACGTGCTGATTTCAATGTACCTTTAAAAGACGGTAAGATCACAAATGATAACCGTATTGTTCAGGCTTTACCAACAATTAAATATATCATCGAACAAGGTGGTAAATTAGTACTATTTTCTCACTTAGGAAAAGTTAAACAAGAAAGTGATAAAGAAGGTCTTACATTAAAACCTGTTGCTGATGCTTTATCTGAAAAATTAGGTAAAGAAGTTACTTTCGTACCTGAAACACGTGGTAAAAAATTAGAATCAGCTATCAAAAACTTAAGTGAAGGCGATGTATTATTAGTTGAAAATACACGTTTCGAAGATTTAGATGGTAAAAAAGAATCTAAAAATGACCCTGAACTAGGTAAATATTGGGCATCACTAGGCGATGTATTTGTAAATGATGCTTTCGGTACAGCTCACCGCGAACATGCTTCTAATGTTGGTATTTCAACGCATTTAGAAACAGCGGCTGGTTATTTAATGGAAAAAGAAATTAAATTTATCGGTGGTGTTGTTAACGATCCACATAAACCAGTAGTTGCAATTTTAGGTGGCGCAAAAGTATCTGACAAAATTGGTGTTATTAAAAACTTAGTAAATATCGCTGATAAAATTCTTATTGGTGGTGGAATGGCGTATACTTTCTTAAAAGCACAAGGCAAAGAAATTGGCTTATCTTTACTAGAAGAAGACAAAATCGACTTTGCTAAAGAATTACTTGAAAGTAATGGCGATCAAATTGTGTTACCAGTAGATGCGAAAGTTGCGAAAGAATTCTCAAATGACGCTGAAATTACTGAAGTATCAATCGATAACATCCCTTCTGATCAAGAAGCAATGGACGTTGGCCCTAAAACTGTTGAATTATTCTCTAAAGAATTAGAAGGTGCACATACAGTAGTATGGAATGGACCTATGGGTGTATTTGAATTTAGTAACTTTGCTCAAGGTACAATCGGTGTATGTAAAGCCATTGCTAACTTAAAAGACGCTACTACAATTATCGGTGGTGGTGACTCAGCAGCAGCTGCAATTTCTTTAGGTTTTGAAGATGACTTCACACATATTTCTACTGGTGGCGGTGCATCATTAGAATACCTAGAAGGTATTGAATTACCAGGAATTAAAGCAATTAATGATAAATAATCATCTTATAAAAGGTGTACGTTTTTCTAAGCATTTTCAAGGGAAAATGTACAAAGAATAAGACTTTACGTCTTAAAAAGTTATTTAACGCTAAAATTACAATTTTAAATATATAGGAGTGTAATCAATGAGAAAACCAATCATAGCTGGTAACTGGAAAATGAACAAAACAGTTAAAGAAGCTAAAGACTTCGTTAATAATTTACCAACATTACCTGATGAAAAAGAAGTTGAATCAGTAATTTGTGCACCAACAATTCAATTAGATGCATTAATTTCATTAGTGAATGATGGCAAAGCAAAAGGATTGAAAATTGGTGCTCAAAACACTTATTTTGAAGATAATGGTGCATTCACAGGAGAAACTTCTCCAGTGGCATTAGCTGACTTAGGTGTTAAATACGTAGTTATTGGACACTCAGAACGTCGTGAATTATTCCATGAAACAGATGAAGATGTGAATAAAAAAGCACATGCGGTATTTAATCATGGCATGACACCAATTATTTGTGTTGGTGAAACTGATGAAGAACGCGAAAATGGCAAAGCTAATGAAATCGTTAGCAATCAAGTTGAAAAAGCATTAGAAGGTTTATCTGAAGAGCAACTTAAAGAAGTTGTTATTGCATACGAACCAATTTGGGCAATCGGTACTGGTAAATCAGCTACTTCTGATGATGCTAATGAAATGTGTGCTCACGTGCGTAAAACAGTAGCGAAAGTGGCTAGTCAAGATGTTGCTGATGCAACACGTATTCAATATGGTGGTAGTGTTAAACCTAACAACGTTAAAGAATACATGGCTCAATCTGACATTGATGGTGCATTAGTAGGTGGCGCATCATTAAAAGTTGAAGATTTCGTACAATTGTTAGAAGGTGCAAAATAATTATGGCTAAACAACCGACAGCTTTAATCATTTTAGATGGTTTCGCTAATCGTGAAAGTGAACATGGTAATGCTGTAAAACAAGCGCATAAACCAAATTTTGACCGCTATTACAGTAAATACCCAACTACACAAATTGAAGCCAGTGGTTTAGACGTAGGTCTTCCAGAAGGCCAAATGGGTAACTCAGAAGTTGGTCATATGAACATTGGTGCAGGACGTATTGTTTACCAAAGTTTGACACGAATCAATAAATCAATCGCAGATGGCGATTTCTTTGAAAATGATGTGTTAAATAACGCCGTGCAACATGTTAATGAGCATGATTCTGCATTACATGTCTTTGGATTACTATCTGATGGTGGTGTACACAGTCATTACCAACATTTATTTGCATTGTTAGAACTTGCTAAACAAAAAGGTTTAGATAAAGTTTATGTACATGCATTCTTAGACGGTCGTGACGTAGACCAAAAATCAGCACTAAAATACATTGAGGAAACAGAAGCTAAATTTAAATCATTAGGTGTAGGTGAGTTCGCATCTATTTCTGGCCGTTATTACGCTATGGACCGTGATAAACGTTGGGACCGTGAACAAAAAGCATATAATGCTATCCGTAACTTTGAAGGGCCTGCTTATGCTTCAGCAAAAGAAGGCGTTGAAGCTAACTACGCTAATGATTTAACAGATGAATTTGTTGAGCCATTTGTTGTTGAAGGTCAAAATAATGGCATCAATGATGGAGATGCAGTTATCTTCTTCAACTTCCGCCCTGATAGAGCAGCTCAGTTGTCAGAAGTATTTACTAATAAAGCATTTGATGGCTTTAAAGTAGAACAAGTTAAAGATTTATTCTACGCAACATTTACTAAATATAATGACAATGTAGATGCTGAAGTTGTCTTCGAGAAAGTGGATTTAACAAATACAATTGGTGAAGTTGCTCAAAATAATAACTTAAAACAATTACGTATTGCTGAAACTGAAAAATATCCACATGTAACGTACTTCATGAGTGGTGGACGTAATGAAGAATTTGAAGGTGAGCGTCGTCGTTTAATCGATTCACCAAAAGTAGCGACTTATGATTTAAAACCAGAAATGAGTGCGTATGAAGTTAAAGATGCGTTATTAGAAGAGTTAGATAAAGGGGATTTAGATTTAATTATCTTAAACTTTGCTAACCCTGATATGGTTGGACATAGTGGTATGTTAGAACCAACTATCAAAGCAATTGAAGCAGTGGATGAATGCTTAGGTGAAGTTGTTGATAAAATCTTAGACATGAATGGTTATGCAATTATTACAGCTGACCATGGTAACTCTGACCAAGTATTAACAGATGATGATCAACCAATGACTACTCATACGACTAATCCGGTTCCTGTTATTGTAACTAAAGAAGGCGTTACATTACGTGAAACTGGTCGTCTGGGAGATTTAGCACCAACACTATTAGATTTATTAAATGTAGATCAACCATCAGACATGACTGGTGAATCACTTATTAAACACTAAAAATTAGTCCAGTTATAAATGGTAAGAATATTGAAATCCCTAATACGATATTTGAAACTTTAGGGATTCAGTCCTTATCTGATATAAATATTTTATTTAAAGATTAAATCAAGCTATAATAGCTTTAGAATCTAAATTAAAGGAGATTTTTCACATGCCAATTATTACAGATGTTTATGCTCGCGAAGTCTTAGACTCACGTGGTAACCCAACAGTTGAAGTTGAAGTATTAACTGAAAGCGGTGCTTTCGGTCGTGCATTAGTGCCATCAGGTGCTTCTACAGGTGAACACGAAGCAGTTGAATTACGTGATGGAGATAAATCACGTTATAGCGGTAAAGGTGTTACTAAAGCTGTTGAAAATGTTAACGAAATTATTGCACCAGAAATCGTTGAAGGTGAATTTTCAGTATTAGATCAAGTATCTATTGATAAAATGATGATTCAATTAGACGGTACACCTAACAAAGGTAAATTAGGTGCAAACGCTATTTTAGGTGTATCTATCGCAGTTGCACGTGCAGCAGCAGACTTATTAGGTCAACCTTTATACAAATATTTAGGTGGATTCAACGGTAAACAATTACCAGTTCCTATGATGAACATCGTTAATGGTGGTTCTCACTCAGACGCACCAATCGCATTCCAAGAATTCATGATTTTACCAACAGGTGCAGAATCATTCAAAGAAGCATTACGTTGGGGTGCTGAAATCTTCCATAACTTAAAATCAATCTTAAGTGAGCGTGGTTTAGAAACAGCAGTAGGTGACGAAGGTGGTTTCGCTCCTAAATTTGAAGGTACTGAAGATGCTGTAGAAACAATCATTAAAGCTATCGAAAAAGCAGGTTACAAACCTGGCGAAGAAGTATTCTTAGGATTCGACTGTGCTTCATCTGAATTCTACGAAAATGGTGTATATGATTACACTAAATTCGAAGGTGAACATGGTGCGAAACGTAGCGCAGCTGAACAAGTTGACTACTTAGAAGAATTAATTGGTAAATACCCAATCATCACTATCGAAGATGGTATGGATGAAAATGATTGGGACGGTTGGAAACAATTAACTGATCGTATTGGAGATAAAGTTCAATTAGTAGGTGACGATTTATTCGTAACTAACACTGAAATCCTTTCTAGAGGTATTGAACAAGGTATTGGTAACTCAATCTTAATCAAAGTTAACCAAATTGGTACTTTAACAGAAACTTTCGAAGCAATCGAAATGGCTCAAAAAGCTGGATATACTGCAGTAGTTTCTCACCGTTCAGGTGAAACAGAAGATACTACAATCTCTGATATCGCAGTAGCTACTAATGCTGGTCAAATTAAAACTGGTTCATTATCAAGAACTGACCGTATTGCTAAATACAATCAATTATTACGTATTGAAGATGAATTATTTGAAACTGCTAAATTCGATGGTATCAAATCATTCTACAATTTAGACAAATAAGTATAATAATTTAACCTATTTAAAACATTAATAGAGTTCACGCTTATGTATTACCTGTCACAGAGTTGAGACTGTGGCAGGTTTTTTAATTATTAAACAATGTAAGTGATTAATTAAATTGTAAAATCATAATGACAAAATCATTAATGTAGCTTTTATCACATATATCTAACCTACTAATGATTTTTAACGAACATGGAACAGATTTAATTTAGGTATACAAACTGATATAATAGTTATGTATATAAAAGAAGGAGAAATAAAGATGGAGAATCAACTTAATCAACCTAGTCAAAGAGAACGCAATGCAGGTAAATTAATAGGCTACAGTTCTTTAATTTTATGTATTTTATTGATCATCCATAACTTTATTGCACTAGATACGTTAACTGCTAAGACACTATTATCACAGGCAGGACAGAAAGCAAGTGATAGTGCAGTAGCTAATATATTAAATAGCTTTAGATATACTGGCATTATGTATATTTTGGCATATTTAGCAGGTGTCATTGCATTATGGAATCGACATAAATATCTGTGGTGGTTTATGTTTGCAGTCTATGTTTCAAATGTATTATTTACATTAGTAAACGTAACTATGGTTATAAATGCGATAATAACAGCTAAATCAATGTTGTTTATTATTCCTATTATAATCGTAATTGTGGGCTCTACAGTATTAGCATTATACATGCTAGTTATTTCAATCATCCGTAAGAGCACCTTTAATCGATAGTCATTGATTATAAAGACTAGTATATGATATAATTCGGAACGTATATAATGAATGGAGGACAATTTTCATGCATACACTTTTTATAGTACTATTAATTATTGATTGTATTGCATTAATCACTGTTGTATTACTCCAAGAAGGTAAAAGTAATGGACTTTCAGGTGCTATTAGTGGTGGCGCAGAACAGTTATTTGGTAAACAAAAACAACGTGGCGTCGATTTATTCTTGCATAGATTAACAATTATTTTAGCAGTCATTTTCTTTTTAATAATGATTGGTATCAGTTACTTTGGTTTATAAGGTCCGACGATGTTAATGTCGGGCTTTTTTATTTATAATGAATAGTGACGGACGACGTCATTGATATTTAGTCAGGAGACCTAAGGTCCGATTTAAATAATGCATATTTCCGAGATAATAAGGGAATATTTAGTTAAATATAATATTAATACGAAGCATTGTATTTGAATTAAAAAATATAACGCAAGAATAATTTTGAGATAATGATGGAAGAGGGATTTTAAATGCAAATTAAATTACCACAACCGTTTTTCTTTGAGGAAGGAAAACGAGCAGTCTTACTTCTACATGGATTTACAGGTAATTCATCAGACGTAAGACAATTAGGAAGATTCCTACAGAAGAAAGGTTACACTTCTTATGCGCCTCAATATGAAGGGCATGCTGCACCACCTGAAGAAATTCTAAAATCAAGCCCACATGTGTGGTTTAAAGATGTGATTGATGGTTATGATTATTTAGTGGACCAAGGCTATGAAGAAATTGCCGTAGCAGGCTTATCTCTTGGTGGTGTATTCGCATTGAAATTGAGCTTAAATCGTCCTGTAAAGGGTATTATAACTATGTGTGCACCCGCTGAAGGTAAAACGCAAGGTGCGATATACGAAGGCTTTTTAGAATATGCACGAAACTTCAAAAAATATGAAGGCAAAGATCAAGCAACGATTGATAAAGAAATGAAAGACTTCCATCCTACTGAAACGTTAAAAGAGTTAAGCGAAACATTAAATAACGTTAGAAACGAAATCGATGAAGTGTTAGATCCAATTTTAGTAGTACAAGCTGAAAATGATGAAATGATTAATCCTCAATCAGCAAATTATATATACGAGAATGTCGACTCAGATGAAAAAGACATCAAATGGTATGCAAATTCAGGACATGTCATTACAATCGATAAAGAAAAAGAACAAGTATTCGAAGATGTATACAGTTTCTTAGAAACTTTAGATTGGTCTGAATAATAAATTTAAAAATATTAAACGAAAGAAGAAAGGAGGGGCATGATGAATTTAAAGCAATCCATTGAAGAAATCATAAAGCAACCTGATTACGAACCGATGTCGGTATCTGATTTTCAAGATGCTTTAGGTCTTAATAGTGCCGACTCATTTAGAGAT
The DNA here is from genome assembly GCF_001836805.1 of Staphylococcus sp. HMSC062A01. Lineage (NCBI taxonomy): Bacteria > Bacillati > Bacillota > Bacilli > Caryophanales > Staphylococcaceae > Staphylococcus > Staphylococcus sp. HMSC062A01. Next base: position 158,800 of record NZ_KV830599.1, on the reverse strand, counting down.
TTAATAAAGGTGCTAGTAGAACTTGAACAAGCAGGTTTAGTTGAACGAACTAAAACAGATAGATACCAACGCAAACATTCGCATAAAAGTTCAAATTCTAAGTTAATTAAAGGGACGTTAAGTCAAAATAAGAAGGGCTTTGCATTCCTACGTCCTGAACTAGAAGATATGGATGATATCTTTATTCCACCAACGAAGATTAATCGTGCATTAGATGGTGATATAGTTATTGTAGAAATACAGAAGTCTAAAGGTGAGCATAAAGGTAAAATTGAAGGCGAAGTTAAATCAATCGAGAAACATTCTGTCACTCAAGTAGTCGGTACCTATAGTGAAGCGAAACATTTTGGCTTTGTTATCCCAGATGATAAACGTATTATGCAAGACATTTTCATACCGAAAGGTCAAAGTCTTGGTGCGGTAGATGGTCATAAAGTACTCGTTCAAATTACGAAGTATGCAGATAGTACAGATAATCCTGAAGGACATATATCTGCGATTCTAGGCCATAAAAATGACCCAGGAGTAGATATCTTATCAATCATTTATCAGCACGGTATCGAAATCGAATTCCCTGATAATGTATTGAAAGAAGCCGAAGCGGTTCCTGAAGAGATTAAGCCTGATGAAATTAAAGGTCGTACAGACTTACGTGACGAGTTAACGATTACCATTGATGGTGCAGACGCAAAAGACTTAGACGATGCTATTAGTGTAAAAAAATTAAAAAATGGTCACACTGAATTAACTGTAAGTATTGCGGATGTTAGCTACTATGTTAAAGAAGACTCAGAACTTGATAAAGAAGCTTACGATAGAGCGACAAGTGTTTATTTAGTAGACCGTGTTATTCCAATGATTCCACACCGTTTGAGTAATGGTATTTGTTCATTGAACCCAGAAGTCGATCGCTTAACACTAAGTTGTCGCATGGAAATCAATGAACGAGGCGAAGTGGTTAATCATGACATTTTTGATAGTGTAATCCATTCTAATTACAGAATGACATATGATGCAGTTAATCAAATTATAACTGAAAAGGCCCCTGACGTACGTAAGCAGTATCAAGAAATTACACCAATGCTTGATTTAGCACAAGATTTATCAAATCGTTTAATCCAAATGCGTAAACGTCGTGGTGAAATTGACTTTGACATAAGTGAAGCTAAAGTGTTAGTGAATAACGAAGGCTTACCAACTGATGTGGTTTTACGTGAGCGAGGCGAAGGTGAACGTTTAATTGAATCATTTATGTTAGCTGCTAACGAAACGGTGGCAGAACATTTCAATAAACTTGAAGTTCCTTTCATTTACCGTGTTCACGAACAACCTAAATCAGATCGTTTAAGACAGTTCTTCGACTTTATTACAAACTTTGGAATTATGATTAAAGGTACGGGGGAGGATATTCATCCTTCAACATTACAATCTATCCAAGAAGAAGTTGAAGGTCGCTCTGAACAAATGGTTATATCAACAATGATGTTACGTTCAATGCAACAAGCACATTATGATGATACAAACTTAGGTCACTTCGGTTTATCAGCGGAATACTATACACATTTTACATCACCTATTAGACGTTATCCGGACTTAACAGTTCATCGTTTAATTCGAAAATATCTTATCGATAATTCAATGAATAACAAAGAATTACACAAATGGGAAGATAAATTACCTGAATTAGCTGAGCACACATCTCAACGTGAACGTCGTGCAATTGAAGCAGAACGAGATACTGATGAATTGAAAAAAGCTGAGTATATGATTCAACATATCGGTGATGAATTTGAAGGTATTGTAAGCTCTGTTGCAAATTTTGGTATGTTTATCGAACTACCTAACACAATTGAAGGTATGGTTCATATTTCAAATATGACAGATGATTATTATCAATTTGATGAACGCCAAATGGCACTTATTGGTGAGCGCCAAGCAAAAGTATTCCGTATAGGCGATCAAGTTACAGTGAAAGTCACACATGTCGATGTAGATGAACGAATGATTGATTTCCAAATTGTTGGTATGCCATTGCCAAAAAATAATCGAAGTCAACGACCATCGAGAGGTAAAACGATTCAAGCTAAAACACGTGGCAAGTCTTTAGATAAATCAAAAGATGATGATCATAAAGGCAAGAAGAAAAAACGTAAGCAACGAAAAGGTAAAAACCAACGTAGTCGTGATAAACAAGGTAAAACGAATCACAAACCATTCTATAAAGATAAAAGTGTGAAGAAAAAATCACGTCGTAAGAAAAAATAATCAGCAAAGAGGTGACACAGATTAATGGCTAAGAAGAAAACGAAATCACCCGGTACACTAGCTGAAAACCGTAAAGCCAGACATGATTATAATATTGAAGATACAATTGAAGCAGGTATTGCTTTAAAGGGAACAGAGATTAAATCTATTCGTCGAGGTAGTGCCAATTTGAAAGATAGCTATGCTCAAGTTAAACGTGGCGAGATGTTCATTAATAATATGCACATTGCACCTTATGAGGAAGGTAACCGTTTCAATCATGACCCTTTACGTTCTAGAAAGTTATTACTTCATAAGAAGGAAATTATTAAACTTGGGGAACGTACGAGAGAAATTGGCTATTCACTTATTCCATTAAAACTTTATTTAAAACATGGTCAATGTAAAGTCTTATTAGGCGTAGCACGTGGTAAGAAAATACATGATAAACGTCAAGCTTTAAAAGATAAAGCAATGAAACGTGATGTTGATCGTGCAATCAAAGACCGTTATTAAGCATGTTTGTTGATTAATCGGGTGCTATTTGGTATGATAACTGATGTTGTGAATTAAAAAATACGTTAGATAGAGAGTGAAGTAGGATTCTTTCGATTGTGTTATTTTACTTTAGTATGAATGACTAGAACTAAGAATTGCTTTATATATTGCTTTCTTAGTTCAGTCAGTCACTACGTATTGTAATGATTTATAAATTTTATTACGGGGGCGTTTTTGGATTCGACAGGGGTCCCTCGAGCACATTAAGCGTGTCGGAGGGCTGTCTCCGACATCAACACATTTCAGTAAATATAACTGACAAATCAAACAATAATTTCGCAGTAGCTGCGTAATAGCACTCTGCATCGCCTAACAGCATCTCCTACGTGCTGTTAACGCGATTCAACCCTAGTAGGATATGCTAAACACTGCCGTTTGAAGTCTGTTTAGATGAAATTTAATCAAACTAGCATAATACTGGTTGTCTGTTGCTTACTATTATGCGAAATTCATCAATAGACTACACACGTAGAAAGATGTGTATCAGGACCTCTGGACGCGGGTTCGAATCCCGCCGTCTCCATAATGTAGCCTATAACCTTTGTGGTTGTGGGCTTTTTGTTTTTGTTGCCACAGTATTGCCCCAAAATTGCCATACAAAAAATGGCTCTATAATAAATAGGAATTAAAAGATAGACTGAAAAATTTAAATCAACGCGATGATTATTATTTGTTATTATAGTTGAAAGATAATAAAATTAATGGCTTAAGTGGTATGTGTAAAATATTGTTTTTTTTAAAAGTGGAGAATATATGAGGGTTTTAGCATTTGTCATTAATTCTAATTATTGAAAAAAGGTTATGGCTCATTTTTTACTTAATAAAGGCGAGAGTTTAGTATGTACATTGGGAAGTAAAGTACTTACCCTGAATAGTGGTATAAAGGAAGAAAGAAAAAATGCTCATTCTTTTTATACAAGTAATGGTTTAGATAGAAAAGTATTTGGATTCGTTAAATATTTATTATAATAAGTGACAGAAGGTGGATTAATAAATTTGTTGCGTCAGTAATATTGATAGAAAAAACAAGCATTTACGTTTCAATTAAAGAAGCATGTAAATGCTTGTTTTGCTATTAGTTATCGTTGATTTTTTTACCATCTATACGATCTGATTCGCCTTTATCTTTGTGAACCTTAGGGTTGTCTTTTTTGTGAGTACTTTTCTTAACATTATCTACTGAATCATCATTGTTACCACATGCCCCTAATAGTAAAAAACTTGAGAGTAGTACAAAAGCTACTTTCTTCATAAGTGTCACCCTTTATTTAATTATATTTAATATCTAATTGATATAAATATTATTACTATAAGTATGTCACACTTTTCTAAAAATTCAACAGTTAATAATATTTGATAATTTAAATTAAAAAATACCGGGATAAGTCGAAAAGTTGATTATCCCGGTAAAAGTAATTGTATTAATTAATTTATATATTGATTACACTAATTAGTTTGCACTAATATTTGATTCATCTGTATTAGTCTCAGTTGTTGCTTCGCCATTGTCAGATTGTTCAGCGGAGCTATTTTCTGAATATGTCTGTGTTTGATTTTCATTAGACTGATTATCAGTACTTGAACTATCCTCTGTAGAGATATTTCCGTTTGAACCGCTATTATCATCATTGTCATTACTATTTCTATTACTTTGATTATAGTTTTGATTTGTGTCGTTTGCTTGATTCGCATTTTGATTATTATTAGAAGAAATATTATTTTGATTGTTTACAGTATTATCTTGTGTAGTATCTTGTTGAGTAGAAGGTGCTTCGTTATTTGATTCTTCAGTTGTTGGTTGCTCTTGTTGTGAGCTTTGTTGTTCTTGAGTATTTAATTCTTCATTAGTTGATGTTTCTTCAGAACGATTTTGTTCTTCTTGAGTAACATTATTATCATCTTTGTCGTCATCTTTTTTGTCTTTTTTCTTTTTATCATTAGATGATTTATCCTCTTTAGGTTGCTTATCTTTAGATTGAGTTGCTTGATTTTCAGTTGGATTATTACTTTCAATCATTTTATGAATGCCTAAAGCAAGCATACTTAGTAGAATAATCGTAATAGCCATCGCAAAATATTTAAAATAATTCTTATTTTTAAATACTGCCAAAATAGCGAACAAGATTAATATAATCGCAATAATTAGTAATACCGTGCCTGTATAGAACAACAGTTTCTCCATACGCTACCTCCATTAAATTTACATCATTAATTGTATTGTATTACACATATAATATAATACATATTACCTTGTAATTAACATCTAATTACTATTTAAAAACAGTAGTGTAAACGTATAATTAATCAAGCTATTTCACCTTATCGAAAATGCTAATCTCTTTATGCTCTTTACTTACAGATACATATAAGTTTTCATCGTTAAGTTGTGCTTCGTTTGATGTTTGACTTAAGTTAATTTCAGCTAATATTTTGAAAGATCCATTATGATAAGGTTCAACAATAGATATTTCATTCGCATGTTCTTGAATCATCAAATGTCTTTGTGATTGATTATCTATTTTCCAGTTAGTCATATATTCACCTTTTTCGTAAAAATAAAACTGGAAGTAGGACAGAATTTTTTAATTCGTTCCACTTCCAGCTTGGTTCGATTGTAGAATTTCTTAGGGAAATTCTCTTTGCTGGGGATCCGCCCGCAAGGATGACTTGAAATGAAAAAGCATAATTTAAGCACCTTTTCAGTTCAGTCAGCTACTACGAAATTGCAAAATAGCATCATTATTTTACTTATGCCCTAGGCCCAGTAGTTTAACTATTTAAAACTTTGCTCTATTTCTGTAAAAGCTTTGTTAGTAACGCTAATGTCATCAATTCTATCTGCTGTAAGTTGTCCTTCAAGATAACCATGATCGATTAGAACTTTACAATTCTCTAAAAAATCATCGTATTCACGATCACAGAAATAATCATCTTGTGCTTTTATACTATCTCCAAAATAATTCGCTTCACTTTCAGATTGCCCTTCATTAGAACGTTCCATGTATAATTTATAAAATTTAGCTATCGTATATTTTTGTTCTTGAGTTAATGAATCTAACATGACATGTTCCCCCTCACTATAATATGTTATACCCAAATTAAATATGATTGAAAACGTAGTGTAGGGGTTAATAAACTACTGTGCATCTTCAATGCCTTTATTAACTGCTTTAGCGAATTTGTAAAATGTATGTGTGTAATTGTCTGGGTTCTTTCTTGTATTTTGATCTAATTTTTTATCCTTAAAGAATAATGCTCTTTGTCCAGTAGTTAATTCAAGTTGAACGCCTGAATCATTATCACTTCTATTAATAATATTAGATGATGATGTCGCTTCAATACCTTTAGGGCTCTTTTGAACAGTGAAACCTCTATTTTTTAATGATTTTGTGATAGATTTCGCTAATTTTTTATCCTTACCGCCAACGTAAACAATAGGGTCTTCACCAGAATAGCCATGAATGGATATTGTCTCATCTGAGTGGTCTAACATTTTTAATAGTGTCGGTTCATCAAACACAGTTGAAGTGATATGCAAGCGTTCGTTATGCTTTGGCATTAATCCTTCGAATGTGTAAAAATCATATTCACCTATATTGGCCACACGACGTGCAAGTTCAGTTGTACCTGGTTCAATACCTCCGCCATGTATCGCTGTGACAAGCATGTGATTATCTTTACGATTTTTCGTTTTAATACGCCAATCTTTACCTTCTGTTGTGTTTTCTTTTAGCTCTTCGAAATTTGAATAATAATCTAATGAACGATTTTGTTTATCTTCACGTGTTTTATAAAGTATAAATGCAATAGCTATAATAGTAATAATTAAGACAGAAATAAAAATATAATATAATTTAGAATACCAGTTTTTTCTTTTTCTCATATGACCTTCCTTTATATTGATTGTAATAATAAAAATGTGTAATTTAACTTTTATATTATAAATTATATTACTGATAACCTCAAATATTGTTTAATTTAGAAAAATAAGTAAAAAATTGAAATAAGGAGGAATGAAAGTGACGAAAATAACAATTCAATCAGCGAAGCCTCACCATAATGAAGGGGGTCAGTTAATTTACTCGGCAATAGATGACATGGCTAAAATTATATTAGGTAAGTCAAGTGATAATGAAATTATTGGTGACTTACAACAACTTTGGAATAATCGTGCGAATCGCTTTAGTCATGATATGTCATTTGTAGCTCTTGATGATAATCAAGTGCTTGGAGCTATTACGTGCAATCCTTTAAAACAGATTGATAGAGCGATGACGCCAACAGTACTTCAAATTATTTCAATGAATAAGTTGAAACCTTTCTTATCAATCATCTCACATCCGAAGTCCTTTTATTCACTTGTTACGATGGACGAGGGTAATGAAGATGAATACCATATTAGTATGCTAGCGACTATGCCTAATGCAAGGGGAAAAGGAGTAGGGCAACAATTATTAAATTTTGCTGAACAAAAAGCTAAAGAATCAGGCTTCAGTAAACTTTCATTAACAGTAGTACAAGATAATGATGTAGCATTGAAACTATATCAAAAAATGGGATTTGAAATTGTTGGAGAAATTAATAGAAAACCGTATTATCTATATCAAATGAGAAAAGAAGTAAAATAGAGAGAGGCATAGTCACATCACATATTTAACATGTGATAGCTTGCCTCTCTCTAAGTCCAATGAACTTTATTAATTATTCTTATATTTATCGTATTTACCGTTAGCTATATCTTGTTCTCGTTGTTGTATTGTTTGATAAACTTCTTCAGCATCATCACCATCATAATAGCCTTGTTCAATTGCATGCTTAGTTTGAATCTCTCCAGAAGATAAACCGCCGTTATATTTTTTTCTCAAAGCATCTACGTATTCATCCTCATTAGTTGCAGCGTTGATTTCTGCATTTGGATCGTCTATGTTTTCTTCTTCTGAAGACTGGTTAGACTGATCATAAACAGATTTTTCTTGACCACTTTCCACGCGTAGTGAACTTGCATAAGCTTCACTTGCAGGGCCTTCCATTACATTACCTTGTGGAATAACACCATTTGCAACTGCACTATTATATGCAGCAATTTTATCTATTTCAGAGTAATCGTTGCTGTTAATAACTGCTTCTAATGTGGCACGGTCAGTTATATTGTGAATATCGATTTGCTTTGCATTCTGAGAATTCGAATTAGAAGTGGATTGCTGTTCGTTGGAAGAACTGTCTTCATTGTTTTGATCAGTAGATTCATCATCGCTTTCTGCATCATATTTTGATGACTTAGAATTAGAATGTTGATCATTTTTCTTTATAGTATTTTCATTCTCTTTTTTATTCTGTGAGGAAGATTTAGATTTAGAATGATCTTCTTCCTTATCTTCATTCGAAAAACTACAACCAGTTAATATAAAAAGACCTAATAATAATGTAAATAAAACTTTTTTCAATATAGTCACTCCTAAATTTAATATAATACTATTTTATAATGAAATGACTAGTAAATGTTTGAAAATATTTTAAAAGATATATTTACATAAATTATAAGGTAATTTCATTGTTATTTTACAAAATAGTGGTAAATATGAAGTGAATAGGATGTGAGATAACATGGATAAAAAATTATTAAAAAAGTACTTTGATAATAATGATTTTAAAGCAATTGCGATTGTAGTGGGTTCTAAAAAAATGGTGTTAGAAAATGATATTCATCTAGATTATGAAAATGAAATTATTATCTATCCTTTAAAAAATTGTACGCGTATTATCCCGTTTAGCTCTATTTCTTATATTGATTTATTAGAAGAAAATGAGCATTTCATAAATTATTTCAAGGAAACTGTCTAACGAAAAAGAGTAACTATTTCAAAGCTACTCTTTTTACTATGGATATTTAGTATTGTTTAACTAATTTGAGTTGATAATCTTTCGTGAAATTATCTACAAGCGCGTATGGAGAAATGATGAGTAAGCCATGTTCGTTAATTGAATTTTTACTTACGCCATATTTATAAGCTTGATAAATAATCTTAGTACAGTATGTAAATCTTTCACTTTTAAGATTTAAAGTGACTAGATATGTCTTATCTGTATCTTTATAGTGTTCTTCAGCCCATTTAGCGGCTCTCTCTCCAGCTCCAGGCATAGAACAACGATAGATTTTAATCCAATCATCTTTGCCTTCACCAAATCGTTGTTTGAAAGAATGGAACGACTCTGTAATAGGTTTGTCCCCAGGGCCTTCTATTTGTAAAACGGTATCGTGATCAAGTGCGATACTAGAATGACCAAAGAAACCATATAAAACTGGGCCCTTAGTAAGTATAATATCACCTGGCTGTAAATCAAAATCATCTTCAGTTGGTGAGAGTGGATTAGAGTTACTCGTATAAGCTAATAAATGTGTTGGAAAAGTTATAAGAATTATCAGTGTAACAAATAATATTTTTATAAATGGAGAAATTGAATATTTCACTTTGATACTCCTTAGAAATTAACAAATCATATTTGATGAGTTATTAATGAATATTACATATAGATATAAATAAAAAAGAACAAAAATAACAGTGTCATTTTGTTCTTTAATTCTACGCTATAATATACCAAATATGAATACGTAGATGAGTAAAGCAAATCCAAAAATATAAAATATTACGGTAAAACCTAAATATGATTCTTTACGTTCTTCTTTTTTAGATTTAAGTAATAAGCCCAATATAATTGAGGCTGCTATTACAAAAATGATACCAAGCCATAACAATATAGTTAAATGCAAACTCATGTGTAAGCCTCCTAAATTTATATTAAAAAAATGTATATACTATAGGATAAATGTAGTATAAAAGCATAGCAATATTGATTAGAAAAATAACTTCGCTAACCAGGTTCTTGCAAATGAGCGCAGTACTTAAGCTTAGTACAATTGTAATACCACTAATTGTAAGTCCTGGAATTAGCCAGAAGAAATCATCTAAGTCTGCATTGTAAGTAACAATGATATTGAAACCCAAAAATAATAGCGTAATAAAAATATTTATCCAAAAAATTTTATTATTATTCATGGGTGTCACCTCTTATTAAATAGTAAAACTTTACATAATCATATCATTTATTGTATACCGGTAAAATGAGTTAATCAAAGTAATTGTATGTTTTTATCTTAATATTAGAATTTGTCAAAAATTTAGTTGCTAATATTGTAAAAGTGAGCAATAATAAATATCAAACTTATATTTAATCTTCTTTATATACAAAAATGCCAACCGACTTAATGAAGCGGCTGACACAACATCCCTTATAACTTTTGATGAATGTTTTAATATTTATTTTCATTTTTGCATGAAGCTACGTAACTAAACAAATGAACTTCGATTTCTTCACCATATTGTAACAATTACGACAAGTTACCATCTTAATAAATAACAAATTTAGTGATTAATTATTGGGTAAATGATTTAATAATCTTAAACAGTATATTTAATGCAATGAGTTATATACTAGAAACAAGCAAAAGTTGCTAATTACATATTAAAGTTGAGTTATCTTATATGTTTAGACAATATTAATAATGAAATATTTTAAGAGAGATTAATTAAACTGAGGAGGGGAACTATGACATTCTATGATTTTGTAATTGGGTTTATAAACGATGATACACCTCTAGGAAGTTTAGCTCAATATATTGAAAACGACTGTGAGTTTCCAAAACATGAACGAAATAACAAAGCTATTAGATCGTATGTTATGTCTAACTACGTCGATCATCAACTTATTGAAAGTACTAATAGAGCAATAAGTCTATATAAATTAATTTGAGTGAGCGTAATACCAATTTTGGGTGTTTAGCGCATTCCACACATCTTTAGTTTTAAAGTTAATTTCATTATCTTTTATTGAAAAAGGCTCAATAATATTTCTGTCCATCCAAGAATTAATTAATTCTTTTGGAACACCATCTAATAACATATCTGTTTTACTTATGATTAAACATTCCCAATCTAACGAGAGCTTATTTGGATTAACATAATTATATTGATTATGGTCGCTCATGAAAGACACTCCTTTTAGAATTGTGAATCTTATAATATTTTATACCCACCATGACGGGACTCAAACCACTTTATAAATTTTTTCTATGTTCTTGTTTTTGAAAATTAAAAAATTAATGTATACTATTACTCGAAAATACAATTGTACTTAGGAACGGTTAATAACAAATAAAAGCGTTCAATTAATGTCAGTAATTTGAAACAAAAACTAAGTTTGAGGTGTATACAATGTTAAAAACACTTTATTTAATGAGACATGGACAAACAATGTTTAATTTACGAGGTAAGGTGCAGGGGGCAAGTGACTCTCCTTTAACAAGTTTAGGAACCTCTCAAGCCAAACAAGCTGGTCAATATTTTAACGAACATAATATTTCATTTGGAAATTTATATTCATCGAGCTCTGAACGCGCATGTGATACATTGGAATGCGTCGCACCAAACCAAGACTATAACCGTTTAAAGGGACTCAAAGAATGGCATTTTGGTATTTTAGAAGGCGAAAGTAATGATTTATTAAATGCAAATTATGATATTACAGATGCTTTTGGGGATCGTTTAGTAGTGTTTGACGGAGAGTCTAAAAATGAAGTAGAAGAACGTTTTATAGGTACATTAACTGAAATAATGCGTACATCAGATAGTGATTCGAATTTAGTTGTAAGTCATGGAACTACGATTGACGTATTTTTAAGAAAAGTTATTGGAGATACAGATGCAATTAATTACTTTATTGGCAATTGTCATATTCTAAAATTTGAATATAGAAATAATGAATTTCAGTTTATTGAAAAAATTGATCCAGAAAACGGAGAAATTACTAAACATGAAAATTAAAATATAGCAAATATAGATAGACACAAGTAAAAAAATAAAATATTAACTCAACATTCTCTACAAGATCAATTACTTGTAGAGGTTTTTTGCTGTTTAAATCTTCAAAACATAAATGGCTAGAACCAAAAACACTTATGATAAGTTATTTTAAGTTCTAGCCTGCTACTAATGTTTAGAAAATCACCTTTAAAATATGAGTTGATAAATTTTTTGAAGTATCATTAATGCAACAATTAAGATAATAATACTTGAAATTTTATTTAGTAAGATCAATAGATGATCTGATTTATCAAAATGACCTACAGTACGACCAGCAATAGATAGAAAGATAAACCATAGCCATGAAACGCTAATTGTCGCAACAGTGAAGGCTACCTTTTCTGAACCACCATAGGCAGAAGCGCTTGTACCTATTACGCCAATGGTATCCATAATTGCATGAGGATTAAGTGATGAAACAGAAAGTGCGAAGCTTATTTGATTTGCAGGTGAGATGCCACCTGCAAATCAATATCACTACTTTGTTCATGCCACAATGCCCACGCCATATAAAGTAGAAATACTAATCCTATTATGTAAACAATCATTTGAAGTATTGGAAATGACATAAGTATAAGGGACACGCCAACCACTGCTAGTATGATGAGTAAAGAATCACATAAACCAGCTGTAATAACAGCAGGAAGTGCACGCCTAAATTTCGTTTGGTTAGCGCCTTGGTAAAAAACAAATATGTTTTGAGCGCCTAATGGTAGTATTAAGCCTATAGCTAACAATACTCCATGAAAAATAGCTTGTAACAATTTTATCCCCTTAGACTTAAGTATTTTTAAATTTTACAAAATCTGAAAATTTAGAATATATCAATTATTATAGTGGCTATAAATTAAATGTCTGGAGAAAAATTTTTAATAGTATAGTTAAAATAGGGGATTAAACGATATCATACAACAGCCAATGAACATCGAAATATTCGTCACCAATTTTTGAAGACTTCGATTCGAGACCCAAAGTTTCAAATCCTATAGATGAGAAAAAGATTTTGCCACTAATGTTATTAGAAGTTACGCAAGTCATCAATTTTTCAATATTGCGAGATTTAGCGTGATCTATAGCAAATTGCATTAAATTTAAAATCGTACTTTCATCTTTTTTATCAAGTAAAAATAAATTCTCTATCATAGCTTTGTGCGAACTTCCAACTTGCTTTAATTGACGCAAAGTAACACATGCTACGAGTTTATCATCTTTAAAAGCACCGATAATATTACAAAATTCATCTTCATCGGATAGCATTTGTTTAAGATCATCGTTTGAAAGATTTTCTAAATAGGCTTTGTCCCACGAATAAGTGTGCGTGTTGCTGAATAAGAGTTGAGTATAATGGTCTAAATCATTTTGATTTAGTATACGAATATTAGTCATCATGTCCTCCCATAACTGTCATAGTTTAATGTTTCTTACTTATATATATAATAGGTTAAAATCAAAAAACTTGGTATATAAATGATTTTATAAAAAACTATTTGAGTTTTAATATGTATAAATGTTTTATAAAGTTAATTATTTACTGTATTTATAGAATAACTTAAATTTAAAAAATTCACAAAAAAAGAAGACACAAAAATCCGTGAAAAGATTTTTGTGTCTAATAATTAGTATATGATTAAAAATAATCACATATTTATTTTATATATAAATTTAATCTACTACTTGAACATTTAAATCAACATCGATGTTACCACGAGTTGCTTTAGAATATGGGCAGAATTCGTGTGCATCTTGTAAATATTTTTCAGCGTCTTCTTGAGACAATACATTTTTAACTTTAGCATCAATCGCTACGCTTAATTTTGGGCTTTCCGCATCAGGATCGTCTTCAAGGCGAACAGTTAAAGTAACTTCTGGTTCAGCGTCACGTACTTTATTTTGTTTTAAAATAAGATCGAACGCACCATTGAAACATGAAGCGTAACCAGCAGCAAATAATTGCTCAGGGTTAGTTGCGTTTCCGTCCGCTTGTTGTGGTGGTAATACATCTACGTTTATTGCATTATCGTCAGTGTTTACATGTCCTTTACGTCCACCAACGTTAGTAGCTTTTGTTTCATATTGAACTGCCATTATTATTACCTCCTAAATTTGTATGCATTTATTATTTACCCATTTACATAATTTTAAATCATTGAATATTAATTTTATTGAAAAGTAAGTTACTCAAGGTTGGAGAAAGACGGCCAATAGTTTAAAATAAATACAAGTTAAATTGAGGAAGAAGGGATCATTATGACGAATGTTGAAGTGGCTGCCACAGTTGCTCCCAATCAATTACTGGATACATTAACAATAAATAATATCAAAGAATATAGTAATGATATTGATATAATCGAATTACGAATTGACCAATGGGAAAGTCGACATCTTGAATTGCTTAAATCCAATTTAGAACAACTACAAGAATTAAATATAAACGCTAACGTCTTGGTAACGTATCGCACGGTCTCACAAGGCGGTAAAGGTGAAATGACATATGAAGCATACATGACATTATTAAAAGAAATTATTAAAAATCATCATTGCCAAATGATCGATATTGAATGGGATAGTGATCTTGATGTTTTCACGCATCGTGATTTAATTGATCTAGCACATCGATATAATAAACAAGTTGTTGTATCTTATCATAATTTTCAAGAAACACCTGATATAGATATTTTAAAATTGACATATTATAAAATGAATCAATTAAACCCTGATTATGTCAAAATAGCTGTCATGCCACAAGACAAAGAAGACGTAGCTACATTGCTTGAAGCGGTAGCAACAAGTGCCGACACTCTTGATGCTAAGGTGATTGGTATTTCTATGTCTAGTGTTGGCTTAGTTAGTAGAACAGCTCAAGGTGTGTTTGGAGGCACTGTATCCTATGGATGTTTAGGTGAGCCCCAAGCGCCTGGACAAATACATGTTAAAACTTTAAAACAACAACTATTATTTTATAGTAATCATTAAAATACATTTGAAATTAAGAGGTAAAGGTTTTATAATTGAGAAGAGTTATCAACAATAAGGAGCGATAATTGTGGAATTACAAGAGGCAATTGCTTCAAGAAGAAGTATAAAGAAATTCAAACATGATATGACAATAGATGATGATAAGCTTTATCAAGCGATTGAAAAAGCTGCAGATGCTCCAAACCATGGCATGCGAGAACCATGGAGAATTATCCATATAGCCAAAGATAGATTAGGTGAAATGAGCAGAGATGTAACGCATTTTGCATTTCCAAATCATCCTGAGAAACAAGAAGATCATTATAATAATGTGACTAATCTTGGTGGTATGTTAGTGTTAGTACTTAAAACTGACCCAAGACAACGACAAAATCGTGAAAACTTTTTTGCAATGGGTGCGTATGCTCAAAACTTAATGCTGCTATTACATGAACAAGGAATTGGTACATGTTGGAAGACACCACCATACATTTTTGAACCAAAAGTTCGTAAGGTATTTGGCGTTCATGGAGATGAAGTCATTGCAGGTTTCCTTTACCTAACAGATTTAGAAGAAGTGCCACCAAAAGCACTGCGTAAAAACAAACATTTAATTTCAAAATACTAGAATTAATAAAGACGGCTGGACAAATAAATGTCTCAACCGTCTTTATTATTACACGGGCATAGCTAACAGAACTGAGAAAGCATCTATAACAAACTTTATTCAGTTCTAGTCATCTATGCCAGACTAGTATCATCAAATTAATTTTTCAAATTAGATAACTATTCTATATCCTATTTATTAAATGTTTCTGATAAGAATGATTCTACTTGTTCAGGTGATTTAGCATTAGCAGAGTGTAAATGCGCAAGTTTATTGCCATTTTCAAATACTAATAAGCTAGGAATACCCATTACATCATTATCTGCAGCTACATCTTCGAGTTCATCACGGTTAACAGTATACCAATCATAGTCATTATATTTTTCGACGATTGGATCAATCCACATGTCCATAGATTTACAATCAGGACACCAACCAGCTTCAAATTTTACGATAACTGGTTTATCGCTTTCAATTGTTGATTTAAACGCATCAGTTGTATTAATACTTTGCATAATAAACGCTCCTTTAGATAATTACTAAATGTATTATAACGAATAATTTCCTTTAATTGAAAAATTAAGCTTAAAATATAGAGCGTTTACATAGATTATCTGATATATTTAAATTAAGACAGAATAGGAGGTTACATCTGAATGATTAAATTTTATCAATATTCAAATTGCACAACTTGTAAAAAAGCCGCAAAATTTTTAGATACACATGGCGTAAGTTACGAACCAATTGATATTGTACAACACACACCAACTAAAAAAGAGTTTGAAGAAATTATCGATAAAACAGGTGTAGAGGTTAATAAATTATTTAATACCCATGGTGCTAAATATAAAGAACTAGGGTTAAAAGATAAATTAAAAGATTTATCAACTGATGAAAAATTAAATTTATTAGCTTCAGATGGCATGTTAGTTAAACGACCATTAGCTATTGCTGGAGATAATATCACATTAGGATTTAAAGAAGATCAATACAAAGAAATTTGGTTATAGTTTAAAATTACAAATTCTAATTATATAAATTATTGTAACTTTTTGTTTTAATAGTTGAATGAAAACTTACGGTATGGCATCATTAAATTGTAATTAATTTTAGGAGGGGATTCTCGTGGCAGTACCGAGCGAATTAAAATATTCTAAAGAACATGAATGGGTAAAAGTTGAAGGCAACACAGTAACAATTGGTATTACTGAATACGCACAAGGTGAATTAGGTGATATCGTATTCGTTGAATTACCAGAAGTTGATGACGAAATCAACGAAGGGGATACTTTTGGTAGTGTAGAATCAGTTAAAACTGTTTCTGAATTATATGCGCCAGTATCTGGTAAAGTTGTTGAATCAAATGAAGAATTAGAAGATAGTCCTGAGTTTGTTAACGAATCACCATATGAGAAAGCATGGATGGTTAAAGTTGAACTTAGCGATGAAAGCCAATTAGATGATTTATTATCAGCTGATCAATACAAAGAAATGATTGGTGAATAATTAATTTAAACTCCTTGATTGCGGTCATGGAGTTTTTATTTTGCCTATTTTTTGTAAATATTAATCAACAAATTTTAAAATTTATACTTTGTTGATATAAAATGTTAAGTAATCGTAAATAATGTTTAATCTATTAGCGTTCTGTGAAAAAGTAACTGATTGTTTATTATCGACTTAGAAGGTGGATTATCATGGCAATTTTAAATAAAGTTATTATTGTTGAAGGCAAATCTGATAAGAAGAGAGTACAACAAGTCATCGCTGAACCTATAAATATTATTTGTACGCATGGTACAATGAGTATTGATAAATTAGATGACATGATTGAAACATTATATGATAAGCAAGTCTTTGTTCTAGCAGACTCAGATGATGAAGGTGAAAAGATAAGAAAATGGTTTAAACGTCATCTTAGCGAATGTGAACATATCTATGTGGATAAAACATTTTGTGAGGTAGCTAGATGCCCAAAGAATTATCTTGCGCATGTATTGAGTAAACATGGTTTTACAGTTCGTAAAGAGAAACGTCTAATTCCTAATTTAACGACTGAAAGGTTAGTAATCATGCATGAGTAAATCTGTAGAAATAGAAGATATTTGTGAGAATTTTAATAAAGAAAAACATCTAATTTTTGGATACACACCGATGTGTGGTACTTGTAAAATGTCAGAGCGAATGCTAGATATTGCGAATGAAATACTACAATTACCCGTTAAAAAAATCGATTTGAATTACCATCCTAAATATAGTGAGCGTAACAAAATTATGTCAGTTCCTGTTCTAATAGTAATGAATAAAGATATAGAAATAGATAGAATCTATGCTTTTCAATCTGTTCCTTATTTGTTAGAAAAGTTAAAATAATTATTGACGAAATTATAGTGCAATGGTAGGATATAAATTAATTAAATAGTGCGAAAATTCTTATCAAGAGAGGTGGAGGGATGTGCCCTATGAAGCCCGGCAACCGTCTAGTTATAGAAATGGTGCCAATTCACATAAAGTTGATTACTTTAGAAGATGAGAGAAAGATGAATCAATGCTTTCTCAACTTTGCTAAAGTGAGAAAGCATTTTTTAATTACATAATGATTTTTAAGGAGGCACTAAACGTGATTGAGTTAAATCAAGTTGTAAAACGTTATCACACTAAAGATAAAGATGTACTAGCAGTTGATAACGTTAACTTAAATATAGAAACGGGCTCTATTTTCGGAGTTATCGGATTCTCTGGTGCTGGTAAAAGTACGTTAATCAGAATGTTCAATAATTTAGAAGAACCTACTTCTGGCGATATTATTATAGATGGCGATAATATTAACAAACTTTCAAAAGCAGAATTAAGAAGAAAACGACAAAAAGTAAGTATGGTATTCCAACACTTTAATTTATTATGGTCACGAACAGTACTTCGAAATATCACGTTCCCACTAGAAATTGCAGGGTATTCTAAAACCAAAGCAAATGAAAGGGCGAAAGAATTAATTAACCTTGTTGGTTTAAATGGCAGAGAAAATGCTTATCCATCAGAATTATCAGGTGGGCAGAAACAACGTGTGGGTATTGCAAGAGCTTTGGCTAATGAACCTGACGTCCTCTTATGTGACGAAGCTACAAGCGCATTAGATCCACAAACAACAGATGAGATTTTAGACCTACTGCTAAAAATTAAAGAACGTGAAAACCTTACAATCGTGATTATCACTCATGAAATGCATGTTATCAGACGTGTTTGTGATGAAGTAGCCGTTATGGAAAGTGGACGTGTAATTGAGCAAGGTAAAGTAACGCAAGTATTTGAAAATCCACAACATGAAGTTACAAGACGATTTGTGAAAGATGATTTGGATGATGATTTTGAAGAATCAATCAAACATCTAGAACCATTAGATTCAGATGCATACATTGTTAGACTTAATTTCAATGGTGGTAATACGACTGAACCAGTTGTATCTTACATAAGTAAAACGCATAACATTGATATAAATATTCTTGAAGCAAACATAAAAAATACCCGTGGTGGTTCTGTCGGGTTCTTGGTGGTTCATATTCCACATATTGCTGAAACAGAGTTTGAGACATTTAAAGAAGATTTACATCAGCAACATGTAAATGTGGAGGTGGTTAAGCATGGATAAATCTTATGGTGATATTTTTAAAGAGATGATTACAATGCCTAACGTCCAATGGCCTGAAGTATGGCAAGCCATTTATGAAACATTATATATGACTGTAGTTTCAACTATTTTCGCATTTATTTTTGGATTGATTTTAGGAGTATTATTATTCTTATCAGCTAAGAGTAATTCTAAAGGTGCTAGAGTCTTTTATAGCATCGTTTCATTTATTGTTAACTTATTCCGAGCGATTCCATTTATCATTTTAATCTTGTTATTAATTCCATTTACAAGTGTGATCCTTGGAACAATAAGTGGTCCAACTGGTGCCTTACCAGCTCTAGTTATTGGTGCAGCACCATTCTATGCAAGATTAGTAGAAATTGCCTTCAAAGAAATAGATAAAGGTGTTATCGAAGCGGCTTGGTCAATGGGAGCTAGTACTTGGACAGTTGTCCGAAAAGTATTACTACCTGAGGCAATGCCAGCACTAGTTTCAGGTATTACTGTAACAGCAATCGCATTAGTTGGTTCTACTGCAATTGCAGGTGTAATTGGTGCAGGTGGTTTAGGTAACTTAGCTTACTTAACAGGTTTCACTCGTAACCAAAACGATGTCATTTTAGTTTCAACTGTATTTATTTTAATTATCGTATTTATAATTCAATTTATTGGGGATTGGATTACAAATAAAATTGACAAACGCTAAAAGAAAAGAGGAATGATTCAATGAAAAAACTTTTAAGCTTATTTTTAGTATTAACATTAACAGTCGTTTTAGCAGCTTGTGGTAATGGTAGTGGGGATAAAGATAAAAAAATTGTTGTAGGCGCATCTCCAGCACCTCACGCTGAAATTCTTGAAAAGGCTAAACCTTTACTTAAAAAGAAAGACTATGACTTAGAAATTAAAACAATTAATGATTACACTACGCCAAACAAATTATTAGATAAAGGTGAATTGGATGCTAACTATTTCCAACATGTAACTTATTTAAAAACTGAAAGTAAAGAAAAAGGATACAAAATTGAAGACGCAGGTAAAGTTCACTTAGAACCAATGGCTGTTTACTCTAAAAAATATAAAAGTTTAAAAGACCTTCCTAAAGGTGCAACAGTTTATGTATCAAATAACCCAGCTGAACAAGGACGTTTCTTAAAATTCTTTGTTGATGAAGGATTAATTAAAATTAAAAAAGGTGTAAAAATCGAAGATGTTAAATTCGAAGATATCACTGAAAACAAAAAAGACATTAAATTCAACAGTAAACAATCAGCAGAATATCTTCCAAAAATCTATCAAAATGAAGATGTAGATGCTGCAATCATCAACTCTAACTATGCGATTGATCAAGGCTTAAGCCCTCAAAAAGATTCAATTGCTATTGAAAAACCAAATAACAACCCTTATGCTAACTTAATCGCAGTTCAAAAAGGACATAAAGATGATGAAAAAATTAAAGCTTTAATTGAAGTGTTACAATCTAAAGAAATCCAAGATTTCATTAAAGATAAATATAAAGGTGCAGTTGTACCAGCAAAATAATAATGAAAGAAACTCCGTAACCATTTTGATTACGGAGTTTCTATTATTTAGAAAGATTTTCTGTCCTTATACAATATACCGACGCCTTGTCCACCAGATCCCATTGTATAATCAAATTTAATAACTTCGATATACGGGTTCTCCTCTAAAAAGCGATTTACTTTTTTAGTTAAACCACTTTCAGTCATAGCGGTAAAATTAATAAATTTCATCATATACCCCCTTTAATTTTATTGTTACAGTGTCATTATATAAGAATTATTCAATAGAATGAAAATATTCTATAATATATAAAATTTATGAATAAGGTGTTTAATGATAAGATTATAGGGGTATGTAATCATTAAGTAAAGATACAGACAATCAAGGAGGAATTTTAAATGGCTGAAGATAAATTTGAACAAGCAAAAGGTAACTTAAAAGAAACTGTTGGTAACGTAACTGACAATAAAGATTTAGAAAAAGAAGGTCAAAACGATAAAGCTTCTGGTAAAGCCAAAGAAGCAGTTGAAAACGTTAAAAATAAAGCTAACGACCTTATCGATAAAGTAAAAGGTAATAACGATAACAAATAATTTGTCTATATCACAAAGCGTAAGTGCTCAGCACTTGCGCTTTCAATTTAAAATGAATTTTAATTTAACAGAAAAACGG
Source organism: Staphylococcus sp. HMSC062A01 (assembly GCF_001836805.1). Taxonomy (NCBI): domain Bacteria; kingdom Bacillati; phylum Bacillota; class Bacilli; order Caryophanales; family Staphylococcaceae; genus Staphylococcus; species Staphylococcus sp. HMSC062A01. The sequence goes on along the minus strand of NZ_KV830599.1, from coordinate 137,694 downwards.
GCCCATTAGATTAACCTTATGGGTCCGTTTCATTATAAATATTTATATAATATTTTAAAATTAATTACACATTATCATCAGTAATTTGACCAATCCAATAACTAGCTGCAAATCCAATGATTAAAGTGATGATCGAAAGTGTCCACTCAATACCAGTTTGAGGAAGACCAGGGAATACAGCATATATGGAGCCGATAACGAATCCAGTTATTAATGCGAATGTGGTATAGAAATGATGATGTAAGAAGTATTTAATAATACGACTTGATAATAAAAACCCTGCTAATACACCTAATCCTACAACAATTAATAATGGTAGGCCATCGAAATTCAATTTAACTAAATCAGCAATGGCTAACATAATTGTTCCATAAGCACCAAATATTAGTAGCATAAACGATCCGGAAATACCAGGTAATAACATTGCGCTTGAAGCACACGCACCAGCTAAGAAATATTTAATAATAAGACCGAATGATAAATCTAGTGATGTATCAGCACTTTGATTACTTGAATTCATTAATGTAATTACTACTAAAATGATAATGCCTACTACCATAATGCTATAATGTTTTGCTTTAAACGTTTTATTAAATTTCGCAGTTCTTAGTAAATAAGGGATGATACCAATAATTAAACCGGTAAAGAAGAACATAGTAATTACTTGGTGATGTTCTAATAAATAATTGATTAGATTACTTAATATACCGACAGCTAAAGCCATACCTATTAAAATAGGAAGTAAAAACTTTAAACTAGGCCAAAATCGTTTTGAGAATAAGCCACTAATTGAAGAAATGAATCCATCATATATGCCTAATAGTAAGGCAATGGTTCCTCCACTTATTCCAGGAACTAAATCGCTTGTTCCCATACCAAACCCTTTTAATATATTTATCCATTTAAAATTTTGCATGAATGTCTCCTTTCAATTAAATAGCATCATAACAGAATTTTGAATAATTATAAAATATTCAGTTTGTAAAAATATAATTTTTATAAAAATCGCGCTAAATTAATAACATTTGTGTCGGAAATATTTCTATTGAGAACAATAAGCCTTTGATTATCAGTTGCGAGAAAAAATTGAGTATCAAGTAAAAATTATTTTAGATAGATAATCACTATAATTTAGAGTTTTAATAAGTTTATATTAAGGGCTATTTACGTTATAATGAAGTGTATTAAAGTACACAAAGTCTTTTTGACTACAAATTAAAATTATTATAAACTAGTTAAGAAAACTTTATATTTTACGGAGGGAATATAAATGTCATCAACATTAGAAATTAAAGACCTACATGTGTCTATTGAAGATAAAGAAATTTTAAAAGGTGTTAATTTAACTATTAATACAGGTGAAATACATGCAATTATGGGACCAAATGGTACTGGTAAATCAACATTATCATCAGCGATTATGGGACATCCATCATACGAAGTAACTCAAGGTGAAGTGTTACTAGATGGCGTTAATATTTTAGAATTAGAAGTTGATGAAAGAGCAAAAGCTGGTCTGTTCTTAGCAATGCAATATCCATCAGAAATTACTGGTGTGACAAATGCTGACTTCATGCGTTCAGCTATTAACGCGAAACGTGAAGAAGGACAAGAAATCAACTTAATGCAATTTATCAAAAAATTAGATAAAGAAATGGATTTCTTAGATATCGATAAAGATATGGCACAACGTTACTTAAATGAAGGTTTCTCTGGCGGTGAGAAAAAACGTAACGAAATCTTACAATTAATGATGTTAGAACCAAAATTTGCCATCCTAGATGAAATCGACTCAGGTTTAGACATTGACGCATTAAAAGTTGTATCTAAAGGTATCAACGAAATGCGTGGCGAAGAATTTGGTGCTTTAATGATTACACACTATCAACGTTTATTAAACTACATCACACCAGACAAAGTACATGTTATGTACGGTGGTAAAGTAGTTAAATCAGGAGGTCCTGAACTAGCTAAACGTCTTGAAGAAGAAGGTTATGAATGGGTTAAAGAAGAATTCGGTGCTAAAGAATAATCTAGCAATCATTTATTTTAAATGATGAAACTAGAAATATGGTGTTAATGTGAAACATTGCATTAATATCAACGATTAAATATGTGAGACTTAGACATCGTATAAACTTAATCATTTAAGTATACGAAATATCTACAGTCGCTAAAATTTTTCATCAAGTAGGAGGAAAAGAGAGTTATGACAACTGAAACTTTAAACATTTCTGAGGAACAACTTGTTGATTATTCTAAAGCGCACAATGAACCTTCTTGGATGACTGAGTTACGTCAAAAAGCGTTGAAATTAACAGAAACTTTAGAAATGCCAAAACCAGATAAAACTAAATTAAGAAAATGGGACTTTGATTCATTTAAACAACATGAAGTTAAAGGTCAATCTTTCAGTAATTTATCAGAGCTTCCAGAAGCTATTAAAAAAATTATAGACGTTGAAAACACTAAAAATTTAGTTGTTCAACATAATAATGCTTTAGCTTATACTCAAGTATCAGATCAAGCACAAAAAAATGGCGTGATAATTGAAGGATTATCAGAAGCTTTAATTAATCACGGGGAGTTAGTTCAAAAATATTTAATGACAGATGCAGTGAGTGTTGATGAACATCGTTTAACTGCATTGCATACAGCTTTAATTAATGGTGGCGTGTTTGTTTATGTGCCTAAAAATGTAGTTGTTGAAGATCCAATTCAATATGTTGTGTTACATGATGATGATAATGCTAGTTTCTTTAACCACGTGATCATTGTTACTGAGGAAAGCGCTGAAGTAACGTATGTTGAGAACTATTTATCAACTGCAAGTGGTGAAGGTAACCAATTAAATATTGTTTCAGAAGTTATTGCCGGTGCTAATTCAAATATCACTTATGGCTCAGTTGACTATTTAGATAAAGGATTTACTGGTCATATCATTCGTCGTGGTACTACTGTTGCAGATGCATCAATCAATTGGGCATTAGGTCTAATGAATGAAGGTAATCAAATCATTGATAATACAACTAATTTAATTGGTGACCGTTCAACAAGTGAACTTAAATCAGTTGTTGTCGGTACAGGTGACCAAAAAATCAACTTAACATCTAAAATTGTTCAATATGGTAAAGAAACTAATGGTTACATCTTAAAACACGGTGTTATGCGTGAAAATGCATCATCTGTATTTAATGGTATTGGATATATTAAACATGGTGGTACAAAATCTATCGCTAACCAAGAGTCACGTGTCTTAATGCTTTCTGAGAATGCAAGAGGCGATGCCAATCCAATCTTATTAATTGATGAAGATGATGTAGAAGCAGGACACGCAGCGTCTGTTGGCCGAGTTGACCCTGAGCAACTTTACTACTTAATGAGTCGTGGTATTTCTCAAAAAGAAGCTGAACGATTAGTAATTCATGGTTTCTTAGATCCTGTAGTGCGTGAATTACCAATTGAAGACGTTAAACGTCAATTAAGAGAAGTAATTGAACTTAAAGTAAATAAATAAACATATAAATCTAAAAGAGATTTTTAATATTAGAAAGGTCGTGAAAAAAGTGGCCGAAACTTCATTAAATGTTGAGGAAATCATCAAAGATTTTCCAATATTAGATCAAAAAGTTAATGGAAAAAGATTAGCATACCTGGATTCTACAGCTACCAGTCAAACACCTGTTCAAGTGTTGAACGTATTGGATGATTATTATAAACGTTATAATTCAAATGTACACCGTGGTGTTCATACACTTGGTTCACTTGCTACTGACGGATACGAAGGTGCTCGTGAGACTGTAAGACGTTTCATTAACGCTAAATACTTTGAAGAAGTCATCTTTACTAGAGGAACAACTGCAGCAATCAATATTGTTGCGCGCAGTTACGGAGATGCCAATGTTGAAGAAGGCGACGAAATAGTTGTTACTGAAATGGAACACCATGCCAATATTGTTCCATGGCAACAATTAGCTAAACGTAAAAATGCCTCATTAAAATTCATTCCAATGACAGATGAGGGTGAATTAAGACTTGAGGATGTTAAAGCGACAATAAATGATAATACTAAAATTGTAGCAATAGCACATGTGTCTAATGTGTTAGGTACAATTAATGATGTCAAAGAAATTGCTAAAGTTGCCCATGAGCATGGTGCAATTATTAGTGTCGATGGTGCACAATCAGCACCTCACATGAAAATAGACGTTCAAGATTTAGACGCTGATTTCTTCAGTTTCAGTGGTCATAAAATGTTAGGACCTACTGGCATCGGTGTGTTATATGGTAAACGTGATTTATTAAAAGAAATGGAACCAGTTGAATTTGGTGGAGATATGATTGACTTTGTAAGTAAATATGACGCTACATGGGCAGATTTACCTACTAAATTTGAAGCTGGTACACCTATTATCGCTCAAGCAATTGGATTAGGTGAAGCCATTCGCTACATTGAGAAATTAGGCTTTGATGTTATTCATGAACATGAAAAAGCATTAACAGAATACGCCTATGAACAAATGTCATCTATTGAAGGACTTGAAATTTATGGTCCTCCAAAAGAACGTCGTGCCGGTGTTATCACATTTAATTTGGCTGATATCCATCCACATGATGTTGCTACAGCAGTAGATACAGAAGGTGTTGCTGTAAGAGCTGGACACCATTGTGCACAACCGTTAATGAAATGGTTGAATGTATCATCTACTGCACGTGCAAGCTTCTATGTATACAATACTAAAGAAGATGTAGACCAACTTGTTGAAGCATTGAAACAAACGAAGGAGTTTTTCTCTTATGAATTTTAATAATTTAGATCAACTTTATCGATCTGTAATTATGGATCATTATAAGAATCCTAGAAATAAAGGCGTTTTGGACAATGGCTCAATGACTGTAGACATGAACAATCCTACTTGTGGTGATCGTATCAGATTAACGTTTGATATTGAAAATGGCATTATTAATGATGCTAAATTCGAAGGAGAAGGTTGTTCTATTTCGATGTCTAGTGCATCTATGATGACTGAAGCTGTAAAAGGTCATTCTCTAGGTGAAGCAATGCAAATGAGTCAAGAATTTACTAAGATGATGCTTGGTGAAGACTATGTAATCACTGAAGAAATGGGAGATATTGAAGCACTACAAGGTGTATCTCAATTCCCAGCACGCATCAAGTGTGCAACATTAGCCTGGAAAGCACTTGAAAAAGGAACAGTTGAAAAGGAAGGTAAAGCAGAAGGTACGACAGAAGAGTAAACTTTAGTCGTATGTGAAACTTTATAGTGATGATAGATAGCAATTTCTAAAGTCCAACTTTAACTTTTTACACTTTTGACTTTTTATGAAGGTTGCATATTGTTACAATGGCAATAGACAATAATGAATATTAAAAATCTCACGCACGTCGTTTTAAATATATTTAAGGAGTGATTGAAATGGCTAAAAAAGCACCTGATGTTGGAGATTATAAATATGGTTTCCACGATGAGGATGTTTCCATTTTCAGATCAGAACGTGGTTTAACAGAAAATATCGTTAGAGAAATTTCAAAAATGAAGGAAGAGCCTGAATGGATGCTCGACTTCAGATTAAAAGCTTTAAAATTATTCTACAAAATGCCAATGCCTCAATGGGGTGGCGATTTATCAGAATTAAACTTTGATGACATCACATACTACGTTAAACCTTCAGAGCATACTCAACGTTCATGGGACGAGGTGCCTGAAGAAATTAAACGTACATTTGATAAATTAGGTATTCCAGAAGCTGAACAAAAATATTTAGCAGGTGTTTCTGCTCAATATGAATCAGAAGTTGTATATCATAATATGGAAAAAGAATTAGAAGAAAAAGGTATCATCTTTAAAGATACTGATAGTGCTTTACGTGAAAACGAAGAACTATTTAAAGAATACTTTGCTTCTGTTGTTCCATCAGCTGATAACAAATTCGCAGCATTAAACTCAGCAGTATGGTCAGGTGGTTCATTCATCTATGTACCTAAGAATGTTAAATTAGATACACCATTACAAGCATACTTCCGTATTAACTCTGAGAACATGGGTCAATTCGAACGTACATTAATTATTGCTGATGAAGGTGCTTCAGTAAACTACGTTGAAGGTTGTACTGCACCTGTTTATACAACAAGTTCATTACACTCAGCAGTAGTTGAAATCATCGTTCATAAAGATGCACACGTACGTTATACTACAATTCAAAACTGGGCTAACAACGTTTATAACTTAGTTACAAAACGTACGTTTGTTCATGAGAATGGTAACATGGAATGGGTTGACGGCAACTTAGGTTCTAAGTTAACGATGAAATATCCAAACTGTGTTCTTTTAGGTGAAGGTGCGAAAGGTAGTACATTATCTATCGCCTTTGCTGGTAAAGGTCAAGTACAAGATGCTGGTGCTAAAATGATTCATAAAGCACCAAACACATCTTCAACAATCGTATCTAAATCTATTTCTAAAAATGGTGGTAAAGTTATCTATCGTGGTATCGTTCACTTCGGACGTAAAGCGAAAGGTGCACGTTCTAATATTGAATGTGATACTTTAATTTTAGATAACGAATCTACTTCAGATACTATTCCTTATAATGAAGTATTCAATGACAATATTTCATTAGAACATGAAGCGAAAGTTTCTAAAGTATCAGAAGAACAATTATTCTACTTAATGAGCCGTGGTATTTCAGAAGAAGAAGCGACAGAAATGATCGTTATGGGCTTTATTGAACCATTCACTAAAGAATTACCAATGGAATATGCAGTAGAAATGAACCGTTTAATTAAATTCGAAATGGAAGGCTCTATCGGTTAATTTAACCTATATCACCAACTTTTTCTTAATAACAATAACAAGTACCAAAGTGTTCCAACTAAGTGAATGCTTTGGTGCTTTTTTATCTCTAAATAGTTAACACTTATTTATATTAAATGTTTATTTTTATTATGATATAATTTTATATAATATTTAAAAAGTAATTGATTTAACAAAATACATGTTGTGAGAGGACTCTACAATGTTTGACTTTTATGCGAATTGGTATTCGTTGATTATCATTATTGAATATCTTGCTATATTTTTAGGTTCAATTGGCTTAATCTTTATAGCAATGGTCAGTCTAAGACAAATTCAAAAGAAAAAGAAGATTTGGTATTTAGGAATATTCTTAATTTATTCATCATTACTTGAATTGTTAATACATTTTACAGGGGAAGATATTCATACTTACAACTTGGTTTTTGTCGTAACACTTCTTCCTTTTTTATTGATGTGTTATTTATCGAGTCATTATTTGGTAAAACGGCCATTCAAAACAAAATTAGAATTTGTGAAAACTGGTCACGGTAAAACTAACAAAGTTACCAAGCAAGAAATGAAAAATATGAAAGACGAATTGCAATCGGCTAATATAATTGCATGGTCAGGTTCAATTGGAGCTGCTTTTCTAATAGTTGCTTGGTCAGCTAAAGTAAGATTTATACATAGTAAGGAATGGATGATGGCGCAAGAATTGACCAAAACTACTGATAATTTGTTAGGGTTTGGAGGCTTTATGTTTTTAATCTCAGCGTTTTTAATTGTCATTTATTTCATTGTTGACGTAGTGTTATGGAATAAAAGAGGTAAATTTCCCGGTCTAGTATTTCGACCAATGATTTTGTGTTTATGGCAATTTTTATTTTTGATTTCGATTTAAAAATTAATAATTAGATAAGTATCAAATTTAGAAACTTTCCTAATTTTAAATATCTTTTTGAAATACATAAATATGTGATGTCTGCATAATTAAATAATTATCTTTTTAACAAGTGCACTATTGTAAAATCATCATTTTATAAGCAAGGCTAACTTTACATAAGTTCAGTCCTTGCTTTTATTTTTTCAAAAATTAGCAAAGTTTACTGAAAATGGGAGTAGGGAATACTTTGAATAATTATTTAAGTGAAATAAGCATAGTAATTACCCTAAAATAAAGAAAAGGTGATTTTAAATGTGGTATAACAATCAACTAACGCAATCTTTAAATATTCAATATCCTATTATTCAAGCAGGTATGGCTGGTAGTACAACTGCGGAACTTGTTGCAACTGTAAGTAATAAAGGTGGTTTAGGCTGTATTGGAGCGGGCTACTTTACTACAAAAAAGTTAGCGCAAGAAATTCAAAAAGTGCAAGGATTAACATCACAACCATTTGGTGTGAATTTGTTTGTACCAAGTCATCAATCATACACTAATGAACAAGTCGAACATATGAATGCTTGGCTGAAACCCTATCGTAAGGCATTAAATCTTGAAGAGCCAGTAGTCAATATTTCTGAAGAACAACAATTTAAAAGTGCAATTCAAACTGTGATTAAATATAGAGTACCAGTATGTTGTTTCACCTTTGGTATCCCGTCAAAAGAAATCATTGAACAATTAAAAGGTGCTAAAATTACTTTAATTGGTACAGCTACTACTGTAGATGAGGCAATTGCAAATGAGCATGCAGGTATGGATATTGTAGTTGCTCAAGGCAGTGAAGCAGGTGGACATAGGGGGTCATTTTTAACAACCAACAATCAGCGTGAACCGCTCATAGGAACAATGAGTTTAATACCACAGATAGTTGATCATGTATCGATACCAGTTGTTGCTGCAGGTGGTGTTATGGATGGTCGTGGTATATTAGCTAGTCAGATACTAGGTGCACAAGGTGTACAAATGGGAACCGCTTTCTTAACTACTGAAGAAAGTGGCGCAAATCAATTAGTTAAACAAGCAGTGCTTCATAGTAAAGAGACTGATACAATAGTCACTGACGTATTTAGTGGTAAATCAGCACGCGGTATCAACAATGAATTTGTAGAGACGATGAAACAATACGAAGGGAACATACCGCCATATCCTGTACAAAATCAACTAACTAATTCTATTAGAAAGACAGCCGCTTCCACAGGGCATCGTGAATGGACGCATATGTGGAGTGGTCAATCGCCACGTTTAGCTACGTCACAACATGTCAATCAATTGATGGATCGACTTGTTGAACAAGTAGAAACATTATTAACGGTTGTTCGATGATTTTTAGAAAAATAGAGTGTGCATGAGAATGCAACATTTCCGAAAATAATAAGATAATGTAAAGATGATATAGAACAAGTGATATCATAAAATTGAATATGGTATCATATAGCTGGTGATAAAAATGATAAATATAGGTCTTACTGGATGGGGAGATCACGATCCTTTATATGAGGATTTAGAACGACAATCAGATAAGTTGCAAACATACGCTAGTCACTTTCCAATCGTTGAACTTGATGCATCTTACTACGCCATCCAACCTGAAAGAAATATCATGAAATGGATTAAAGAAACACCTGATCGTTTTGAATTTATAGTGAAGATTCATCAAGCACTTACACTACATGCAGATTATAAAGATTACGCAGAAACAAGAAGTGAATTATTCGAGCAATTCAAACAAATGCTACAACCACTTATAGATCATCACAAACTAGCTATGGTCTTAGTTCAATTTCCACCTTGGTTTGATTGTACGGCACAAAATATCAAATATATCTTGTATGTTCGTCAACAATTGGCTGATGTACCGATTAGTGTCGAGTTTCGACATCAATCATGGTTTAACGATCAATTTAAGGAACAAACGCTGTCATTTTTAACTGAGCACCACATTATCCATTCAGTAGTAGATGAGCCACAAGTGCGCGAAGGCTCAATACCACTAGTTAATCGTATTACTACTGAGACGGCTTTTGTACGCTATCATGGAAGAAATAGACAAGGCTGGACCAAAAAAGACATGACCGACCAAGAGTGGCGTGATGTGAGATACTTATATAACTACAACAAAGAAGAGCTTACCGATTTAGCTAATAAAGTTAGAATTATAGAACAAAAAGCTAAAAAGGTTTATGTCGTATTTAATAATAACTCGGGTGGGCATGCTGCTCAAAACGCTAAAACATATCAGGATATGTTAGATATTGAATACACAGGTTTAGCTCCGCAACAATTAAAATTATTCTAAGAGGCGAAATATAATGTTAGTGACAATTATTTTATTAGTGATTATCGGCCTTTTCTCTGCTATTTTAGGGTCATTAGTAGGTATTGGTGGTGGGATCATTATTGTTCCAACACTGGTATACTTGGGCGTTACACACGATGTTTTACATGGTATTACACCACAAATAGCGATAGGAACATCATCGGTGATTCTAATCGTCACAGGCTTATCTTCATCATTAGGCTACTTAAAGACGAAGCAGGTAGATATTAAAAATGGTTCTATCTTCTTGTTTGGATTATTACCAGGTTCATTGTTAGGTTCGTTTTTAAGTAGATATCTTACTTTAGAGTCTTTCAATTTATACTTCGGTATTTTTATGATTATTGTTTCAATTATTTTAATGGTGAGACATAAAATCAAACCGTTTAAGATTTTTGATAAAGAGAAATATCGTAAAACGTATGTTGATTCTGAAGGAAAGACATATCACTATAGCGTACCACCTTTATTTGCATTTGTTGCGACACTGTTCATTGGTATTTTAACAGGTCTATTCGGAATTGGTGGTGGCGCATTAATGACACCACTAATGTTAATTGTTTTCAGATTTCCACCGCACGTTGCAGTTGGTACAAGCATGATGATGATTTTCTTTTCAAGTGTTATGAGTTCTATAGGTCACATTTTACAAGGACATGTTGCATGGTCATATTCTATAATTCTTATTATTTCAAGTTATATCGGCGCCCAAATTGGAGTACGTGTTAACCACTCGATTAAATCTGAAACTGTTGTAACGCTATTACGTACGGTTATGTTGATAATGGGTGTATACTTAATTATTAAATCTTTTCTTTAAATAAATATAGGGGGAATTTAAGTGAAGTTAACCATTTTTCACACGAACGATATTCATAGTCATTTAAACGAATATGCACGTATAACATCTTATATGGCAGAACATAGACCCAAACTTCAACATCCCTCACTCTATTTAGATATAGGCGACCATGTGGATTTATCAGCACCAGTGACTCAAGCAACGATAGGTCGCAAGAATATCGACTTGCTTAATGAGGCTCAGTGCGATATTGCGACGATAGGTAATAATGAAGGTATGACCATCTCTCATGAAGCATTAAATAATTTATATAATAATGCGACATTTAACGTCATTTGTACAAATGTTATCGATGAAGAAGGAAAGTTACCTCATAACATAGCCTCATCATGTATTAAAGAAATTGAAGGCGTACGTATTTTATTTGTGGCGGCAACAGCACCTTTCACACCATTTTACAGAGCTCTTGATTGGATTGTAACGGATCCTTTAGAAGCGATTAAAGATGAAATCGCTAATCAACAGGGTAATTATGATGTACTTATTGTGATGAGTCATGTAGGCATCTTTTTTGATGAAAAGTTATGCCAAGAGATTCCTGAAATTGATGTGATTTTTGGGAGTCATACACACCATCATTTTGATGAGGGTGAAATGAATAATGGCGTACTTATGGCAGCTGCTGGTAAATATGGTTATTATTTAGGTGAAGTTAATTTAACTATTGAAAATAAAAATGTTGTTAGTAAAGAAGCGATTATTTATCCGGTTGAAACATTACCTATGGTTGAAACAGATTATGAGTCAGAAGGAAAGGCATTGATGAGTGAACCGGTGATTGATTATCCTATCAACTTAAGTAGTAAAACAGATGTCATTACTAAAACGACTTATTTATTAGCTGAAAGTGTATTTGAATTTACTAATACAGATTGTACTATCATAAATGCTGGTTTAATTGTAAAAGGAATTGAAGCGGATAGACTAACGGAATATGATATTCATAAAATGTTGCCACATCCAATTAATCTAGTGCGCGTACGTTTGACAGGTAGTGAATTGAAAAAAGTAATTGAAAAAAGTCAGAAGCAAGAATATATGCATGAACATGCTCAAGGACTAGGTTTTAGAGGAGATATATTTGGAGGCTATATTTTATATAATTGCGGTTTTATCCAGTCAGAAAATAGATTCTTTGTTAATGGTGAAGCGGTAGTTGATGATAAAATATACACTTTAGGAACAGTTGATATGTATACGTATGGTAGATATTTCCCTATATTGAAAGGGAAGTCAATTGATTATATTATGCCTCAGTTCCTTAGAGATATCTTTAAAGATAAGTTATTGAGACTCCAATAGAATAACACAAATAAATTATGTATAGAATAGAATTAAATTCAAGGTTGAAATTTGTGGTTTATTACGTTTTAATTTAATGTAAATTTCGTTATAATAGGAAAAGATAGATTATACAGGAGGGTATACGTGGTTATGGCTACTAAAAATGAAGAAATCTTACGTAAACCAGATTGGTTGAAAATTAAGCTTAACACGAACGAAAACTATATTGGCCTCAAGAAGATGATGCGTGAAAAGAACTTACACACTGTTTGCGAAGAAGCAAAGTGTCCAAATATACATGAATGTTGGGGTGCTAGACGTACTGCTACATTTATGATTTTAGGTGCAGTATGTACAAGAGCATGTCGTTTCTGTGCAGTTAAAACTGGCTTACCTAATGAACTAGACTTAAATGAACCAGAACGTGTTGCAGAATCAGTTGAGTTAATGAATTTAAAACACGTTGTTATCACTGCAGTTGCACGTGATGACTTAAGAGATGCAGGTTCTAACGTATATGCTGAAACAGTACGTAAAGTACGTGAACGTAATCCATTCACTACAATTGAAATCTTACCATCAGACATGGGTGGTGACTATGAAGCACTTGAAACATTAATGGCTTCTAAACCTGATATCTTAAACCATAATATCGAAACAGTACGTCGTTTAACACCAAGAGTTCGTGCACGTGCAACATATGAAAGAACATTAGAGTTCTTACGTCGTTCTAAAGAATTGCAACCAGATATTCCTACTAAATCAAGCTTAATGGTTGGTTTAGGAGAAACGATTGAAGAGATTTATGAAACAATGGATGATCTTCGTGCAAATGATGTAGACATTTTAACAATTGGTCAATATTTACAACCATCACGTAAGCATTTAAAAGTTGAAAAATACTATACACCATTAGAATTTGGTAAATTAAGAAAAGTAGCTATGGACAAAGGTTTCAAACACTGTGAAGCTGGCCCAATGGTACGTAGTTCTTATCATGCCGACGAACAAGTAAATGAAGCGGCTAAAGAAAAACACCGTTTAGGTGAAGAAAAATTACAACAAAATTAATTTGAACAATTAAACGGTTTAGATTAAGTTTTTAGAGACTTAGGTTGCACATTTTAAATTGAATTGTGTAATCTAAGTTTTTATTATACGAGTTAAAGGTGACAAATTATGATTAAGATAGGTCAACAATATTTTGAAATCATTGAAGAATATAGATCATGCTTTGATGAAGAATTATTTGCATCGAGATATTCAAATATATTAGATAAGTATGATTTTATTGTAGGGGATTTTGGATATGATCAATTACGATTAAAAGGTTTCTATAAGGATACGAATAAAAAAGCTGAAATCTCGAAACGTTTTTCGAGTATTCAAGATTATATATTAGAATATTGCAATTTCGGTTGTCCTTATTTTGTTTTACGTCATTTATCTAACAAAGAGGTACAACAATTAAATCATGATGAAGAGGAAGTTATTTTGTCTGATTCTGAAGATAAATTGCATGATGTTAAAATTAAACCTACCATTCAGGAAGTTAAGCACCAAGATGAGTAACTATAGAATTAATAAAATGAGCTGTGAAGAAATCTAAGAGAAGAGATTTTTTCACAGCTTTTAAAATAGTAATTATTGAATGACTTGATTAAGATATTCAATGATTTCATCACTTTCTTCTTGACTCACACCTAGAATATGCGCGATATATCCTTCTTCTTCAATATCATCTGTCCCGATAATACCGAATTTGTTTGTTTGCATATTTAGCACAAGTGTCTTTCCGTAATGACGATCTGTTTGAACGAGCATTAAATCATAACGGCTATGTTCACCTACAAAGCCTACAAACTGTACTTGGCTTTGTTCTTCATCATCATATAAGTACATATCTATCATAAGAGTAGAACTCCTTTTATCTTGTATTTTTAATTAAGTATAACGACAAATGAAGACCTATGCAAAACTGTGATATGATAGACATATTAAGAGGTGAAGGATATGTATTTTGTAGATAAAGATCAGCTTACTTTAAAATTAACTTATTTAAATCAATTAATTAAAGATTATGAATCGAATAAAGGAAATCATTATGCATTTGAACGTATCGCACAAATGTTAATTGAATCATCTGTGGATATAGGTAATATGATTATTGATGGTTTTATCTTGAGGGATCCAGGAAATTATAAAGATGTCATCGATATTCTTGAACTAGAAGGTGTTATTTCGAAATCTACTCAACGATATGTTAATGAAACAGTTGACATTAGAAAGCAGTTCGCACACCATTATACAGAACTTGATAATAGTAAGATTCAGCCATTATTTGACGAGGCTTTGCCTTATTATGAACAGTTTATTCAAGAGGTAACTCAGTTCCTTGAGAAAGAGAATGTTCCAGTTACCGCTTTTGGAAAAGGAGATAACAAGTAATGAAAAATTATAAAGGATATTTAATTGACTTAGATGGAACTATGTATATAGGTACAGATGAAATCGATGGTGCAGCACAATTTATTGACTACTTAAACAATCATCAAATCCCGCATTTATATGTTACAAACAACTCTACAAAGACGCCTGAAGAGGTAACGCAAAAATTAAAAGAAATGAATATTGATGCGAAACCTGAGGAAGTTGTAACGTCTGCCTTAGCAACAGCAAATTATATTGCAGATGAGAAAAGTGATGCTACGGTATACATGCTTGGCGGCAGTGGCTTACGCACAGCTTTAACTGAAGCTGGATTAACTGTAAAAGATGATGAAAACGTTGATTATGTTGCGATTGGTTTAGATGAAAACGTTACTTACGAAAAATTAGCTGTGGCAACGCTTGCAGTACGTAAGGGTGCAAGATTTATTTCAACGAACCCTGATGTATCGATTCCTAAAGAACGTGGTTTCTTACCAGGTAATGGTGCGATTACAAGTGTAGTTAGTGTATCTACAGGTCAAGCACCACAATTTATTGGTAAACCGGAGCCAGTCATTATGGATATTGCTTTAGACATCTTGAAATTAGATAAATCAGACGTAGCAATGGTTGGCGATTTGTATGATACCGATATCATGTCTGGTATTAATGTTGGTGTTGACACAATTCATGTACAAACTGGTGTAACGACTTATGAAGAAATAAAAGAAAAAGACCAACAACCTACATATTCATTTAAAGACTTAAATGTAGCAATTTCAGAATTAGAAAGAAATGCCCAAAAATAAAAGAGGGGTGGCATGACATGGTTAAAATTCTAGTCACACGTCAAATTCCAGATCGTTTCATAGAGCAATTGGAACAGTTCGGCGACGTTAAAATGTGGAAAGAAGCATTTGAACCTATGCCTAGAGAGCAATTTTTGAAAGAATTAGAAGATGTTGATGCATGTTTCATCACATTAAGTGAAAAGATTGATGCCACATGTCTCGAACACGCTAAACATGTAAAGGTAATAGCAAATATGGCGGTTGGTTTTGACAACATTGATGTTAAGTTAGCTCAAGAAAATGGTATAGTCGTTACTAATACACCTCAAGTACTTACAGAAACGACAGCCGAATTAGGGTTTACGTTAATGTTAACTGTGGCACGACGTATTGTTGAAGCGGAAAAATATGTACAAGATGGTGAATGGAAAAGCTGGGGACCATACTTATTATCTGGTAAGGATGTTCATGGTTCAACTGTAGGTATTTATGGTATGGGTGATATTGGAAAGAGTTTTGCACGTCGACTTCAAGGATTTAATACAACTATCTTGTATCATAATCGTTCAAGACATGAAGATGCAGAATCAGAACTTAATGCAAGTTATGTATCCTTTGATACATTATTAGAAGACAGTGATTTTGTCGTATGTACTGCGCCATTGACACCTGAAACAGAGAATAAGTTTAATAAAGATGCGTTTTCAAAAATGAAAAACGATGCAATCTTCATTAATATCGGCCGTGGTGCAATTGTAGACGAGGATGCTCTAATTGATGCATTGAACAATCATGAAATTGGTGGATGTGGTTTAGACGTCTTACGTGAGGAACCTAGTAAACTTGATCACCCTCTCTTAAAAATGGAGAAAGCAGTCATATTACCGCATATAGGTAGTGCTTCTGTGGCAACTAGAGATCGAATGATTCAATTATGTGTTGATAACATTGCTGCGATATTAAAAGGAGAAAAACCGTTGACTCCGATTACTAATAAATAAATTTTAAAGAACTTCTAACGTTTAGGTAAAGATTTAACCATGAACGATAGAGGTTCTTTTATTATAACTAACAGTTTTGTTATACCGTATGTAATTGTTAAGCTAACTATTTGGTACTAATATAATTATTGTCATTTGAATTCATCATTGCCACTAATGCAGTGTTGTTGATAGTAACATTAACGCATAAAATCTTATTAATTTTTTAAGTGTTAATTTAGCATCATTAGCACAATAGTTTGAAGTGGGAAAATTAATTTGCCTTAAAATCAAATTTTAATTATAATAAGATGAATATATAATATATAAAAATTATATTTAATGAATTTTGTTTTGTTTTCGTGAATTCGGTTTTAACTCAGGAGTAGGACGAATACTTCACTCCGATATTTGAAATGATAGTGAGGTGCAATAGTGCATTGAAAGAGAAAAATCATAAGATGATGAAATATTATGAGAAAGCTAAACCTTATTTATTAACACTTTTATATTTAGCGATATTTATTGCGCTGTACCTAATTTATGGTTCCGGCGATACACATAATAATTTCATTTATAATGAATTTTAATAAGGAGTCTAATTATGACAGATATCATAAATTTAATAAATGACTTCGGTCAAAGTGATCCTGAACGTGTAGCAGTTAGACATAAAGATGAAGAATTAACATATCAACAATTAATGGATGAATCTAGTAAATTAGCGCATCTATTACAAGATAATCATAAGCCGTTAATCGTTTATGGACATATGTCACCTTACATGTTAGTGGGAATGATAGGTGCTATCAAAGCAGGTTGTGGCTATGTACCTATTGACACTTCAGTACCAAGTGAACGTGTGAATATGATTATAAATAAAGTACAACCGGACATTATATTTAACACAACAGATACACAATTAAATTATTCCAATATACAAGAACTTACAATTCAAAGTATCCAAGGTTCTGATAATCCAACACTATTTGACAGTCAAATGGGATTAACGGATGTTGTATATACTATTTTTACATCTGGTTCAACAGGTGAGCCTAAAGGTGTTCAGATCGAATATGCAAGTTTAATAGAATTTGCAGAATGGATGGTATCGCTTAATGAATCAGAAGGTTCACAAGAATGGTTAAATCAAGCACCATTCTCGTTCGATTTATCAGTCATGGCAATTTATCCTTGTTTAACATCAGGTGGCACACTTAATTTAGTAGATAAAGAAATGATCAATAAACCTAAATTACTCAATGAAATGTTAGTTAATACACCAATCAATGCATGGGTATCTACACCATCATTTATGGAAATGTGCTTGCTATTACCTAACCTTAACGAATTAAGTTACACAAGCTTGAATCATTTCTTCTTCTGTGGAGAAATCTTACCTCATAGAACTGCGAAAGCACTTTTAGATAGATATCCAAGTGCAGTGGTTTATAACACGTATGGACCTACGGAAGCGACAGTAGCTGTTACAGGTATTAAATTGACACCTGAAATTATTGAAGCTTATAACCCGCTACCTGCTGGTGTTTCAAGACCTAACACATCATTGTTTACAACAGACGAAGGTGAACTTGTTATTAAAGGTAATAGTGTTAGTCTTGGGTATTTAGATAACAAAGAAAAAACCGATGCGGTATTTAACTTTGAAGATGGACTTCGTATATATCATACGGGTGATAAAGCCATCGAGAAAGATGGACAATGGTTCATTCAAGGAAGAATTGATTTCCAAATTAAACTTAACGGTTACCGAATGGAATTGGAAGAAATTGAAACGCAACTTAGACAATCAGAGTTTGTTAGAGAAACTGTTGTCGTTCCAGTATATAAAAATAATAAAGTAATACATTTAATCGGTGCTGTCGTTCCGACTGAAGAAGTTAAAGATGATTTAGAAATGACAAGACAAATTAAATCTGAACTAAAATCTCGCTTACCTGAATATATGATTCCGAGAAAATTTGTTTGGATGAAACAGTTACCATTAACGTCAAACGGAAAGCTTGATCGTAAACAAGTCGCAGAGGATATTAACGCATGATTCCATATGGCACGTTTACCTTCTTCTTAGTTGCATTTATAGTACTTTTACCAGTCATCATACTCGGATTTTTAGGTAAGCGAAGCTATATTTATAACGGTTTAAGTACTGCAATTATGATTGTCATCATCTTTTCATCAGATAAACATAATTTATTCGGTAATAAATATTTAAGTATTCAACTCATCAGTTTTGTAATTTATCTCATATGGCAAGTGTTATTAATTATGGGTTATTATAAATCAAGACAGAAGAGTAATACATTTAGCAAATTTGTCATTGTAATGATTTTATCCATTTTGCCATTAGCGATTGTTAAAGTATTACAAAGCTCATGGCTAGGTGGTCAACAAATTCATTTCCATGAACACAAGCTTATAGAATTTGTAGGTTTCCTAGGTATTTCTTATGTAACGTTTAAAAGTGTGCAATTAATTATGGAGATTCGAGATGGATCTATTAAAGAGATCAAAGTTGGGAAATTATTCCAATTCATTTCTTTCTTCCCAACGGTGTCTTCAGGGCCAATTGATCGCTATAAACGTTTTGTTAAAGACGATAAAAAGGTTCCTACAAGTGAACAATATAGGGAAATGGTTGCCAAAGCGATACACATGATTATGCTTGGATTTTTATACAAGTATATTATCGCTTATTTAATCAATGTTTATGCAATTCATCCATTATTAATGAATCTAGATGGATTTACTCATAAATGGCTATATATGTATGCTTATAGTTTCTATTTATTCTTTGATTTTGCAGGATACAGCTTATTTGCTGTAGCAGTAAGTTATTTATACGGTATTAATACACCGCCTAACTTCAAGCAACCTTTCAAAGCCAAAAATATAAAAGACTTCTGGAATAGATGGCATATGTCATTATCGTTCTGGTTTAGAGATTGTATTTATATGCGTACATTATTCTATATGTCACGTAAAAAAACATTTAAAAGTCAATTTGCGATGTCTAATTTCGCATTCTTCTTAAACTTCTTTATCATGGGTGTGTGGCATGGTTTAGAGTTATTCTATATCGTTTATGGTATTTACCATGGACTGATGTTTATTGGTTATGGATACTATGAACGTTGGAGAAAGAAACATCCACCACGTTGGCAAAATGGTTTTACTACAGCGTTGAGTATTATCATTACTTTCCATTTTGTAGCATTTGGATTTTTAATCTTTTCAGGAAAATTAATTTAAAAGGAGTCATAAATTATGGAATTTAAAGAACAAGTATTAGATTTATTAGCTGATGTGGCAGAAAATGATGTTGTAAAAGAGAACCCTGATGTTGAAATCTTCGAAGAGGGTATCATCGATTCATTCCAAACGGTAGGTTTATTACTTGAGATTCAAAACAGATTAGGCATTGAAGTATCTATCATGGATTTCGATCGTGATGAGTGGGCAACTCCAAACAAAATTGTTGAAGCATTAGAAGAATTACGATGAAATTAAAACCATTTTTACCAATTATTATTAGCGGCATTTTATTTCTAGCCTTCGTATTAATGCCTGCTAGCTGGTTTACTGGATTAGTTACAAACAAGGCTGTCGCTAATAATAGAATATCTTTAACAGATCAAGTTCTTAAAGGTACGCTCATTCAAAATAAACTATTTAGTAGTGATAAATATTATCCAATATATGGGTCAAGTGAACTGAATAAATTAGATCCATTTAACCCTGCACTTGCTCTAAATCATAGAAAACATACTAAACCAATTTTTCTAATTGGTACGGGTGGTAATACAGATTTAATCAATGCAATTGAATTAGCTGGTCAATATGATCAACTAAAAGGGAAAAAGATGACATTTATTATTTCACCACAATGGTTTAGTACGCATGGTGTTAATAATCGTGATTTTGTAGCACGTACAACACCAAATCAAATTAATCAGTTATTTCAACAAAAAGATATGCCTTCAGAATTAAAAGAGAGATATGCCAAACGCTTATTACAATTTAAAAGTGCGTCGAATAAAGAATTCTTGAAAGACGTCGTAAATAATCACGGTAAAGTAGATGGTAACTATGTTTCTCGCTTTAAAGAGAATCAGTTATTAAAAATTGAAGCGATTAAAACTTACTTCTCATTAGATAAGTCGCCATTATCACATGTGAAACCTGTGACTGAGCCAAATGTATCATGGCAGGAAATGCAAGATAAAGCTGTGACATTAGGTGAGAAACGCTCATCATCAAATAATTATGGAATACGTAATGAATATTGGGAAAAACTTATGCATAAAAAGCCAATGAATCATCGTAAATATGAGTTTAAAATGAACTCTCCAGAATTTAATGATTTATCATTGTTAGTGGATACAATGCATAATGCAGGTGCAAACGTACAATACGTTATTTTACCGGTGAATGGTAAATGGTATGATCACTTAGGTATTGAACGCTCAACAAGAGAACCAGTCTATAAGAAAATACATCAAACTGTAGTAGCACATGGTGGTAAGGTGTATGATATGTCAGATAAAGATTATGAGAAATATGTTCTTAGTGATGTCGTTCACGTAGGTTGGAAAGGTTGGGCTCACATGAACCAACATATTGTTCAACATATGAATGATGACAAAAACCCGCATAACAAAGATCATTATAAACAACATGAACACCAATAATTAACAAAAGCACCAACGCGCAGAGTTTAAGAACTCTGCGCGTTGGTGCTTTATTGAATATATATCATATATGTCAGACGCTTAGAATACTTGTTCAACTTCAATAACGCCTGGAACTTCTTCGTGTAACGCACGTTCAATGCCGGCTTTTAATGTGATTGTTGAGCTAGGACAAGTACCACAAGCTCCGTGTAATTGTAATTTCACAATACCATCTTCTACATCTACTAATGTACAGTCTCCACCATCACGTAATAAAAATGGACGTAAACGTTCAATGACTTCAGCTACTTGATCAAACATCGTTGCATTCTCAGTAGGCATGAGATATGTCTCCTTTCAAGTAAATTACTTCATAAATTCATTATTAATTTATTATAATAGATAAAGAAAGAAAAATCTATAAAACAAAACGGGGGATTTGAGTATGACTAAAGTAAGCGTGGTAGTATATGGCGCTGATGTCGTATGTGCAAGTTGCGTCAATGCACCAACATCTATTAATACATTTGAATGGATTAAACCTTTATTAGAAAGAAAGTATCCAGACATTCAATTTAAATACACATACATTGATTTTCAAAATCAAACAGATAATCTAAGTGATCATGACCAACAGTATATTGAACAAATTGAGGAAGATGAATTATTTTATCCTTTAATTACAATGAATGATGAGTATGTAGCAGATGGTTATATTCAAACAAAGCAAATTACAAACTTTGTAGATAAACATTTTGCAAATTAATTTAAAGTATAATTCTTGAGAAAAAGAGGTCGGGGTAGGATAGGATTCATCATGAATTCTATCCTACCCCTTATTTTATTATTAACCATTATGATATTTATATAACCATAGGACGCCCGATTTAAGTATATGAGCAAGACGTCCGGTAACTGTACGGTCCATAATATAGGCAAAGCCTTTTTTCTCGCCAAGAGAACCAAGGAAACCTTGTACTTTTAATTCAGGCATTTTATCTGGTAATGGTTCATTATTCCATTGTTTCTTAAGTACATTAGCGATTTGATCACCTTGAACTTCAGCTAATTGTGCACTTGGTGCATGAGGTAAATCAGCACAATCTCCGACTATAAATACATTAAGATATGTTGGCACTTGATGATATTGATTGATGATGACACGTCCACTTCGATTGATATCAATCGGTAAATGTCTTACAACTTCAACAGGTTGAATTCCAGCAGTCCAGACAACTAAATCAACATTTTCTGGTGTACCACTATTATAAATTTTTCCTGGTTCCACTTTATCAATTAAAGAATTAGGCACTACTTTAACATTGTTTTCACGGAACCATTTAGCGATATAATTGCTTAATTTTTCAGGAAAATTCCTTAAAATTCGCTCACCACGGTCATAAAGTATGACTTCTAAATCTTCACGACTTTCACGAAGCTCACTTGCTAACTCTATGCCGCTTAAGCCAGCACCAACAATACCTACACTAGCGCCACTAGGTAATTCACTAATACTATGAAATGTTTCGCGTGCCTTGGAGAGTGTTTGAATACTATGCGTGTATTCCTCAGCACCAGGAACATTATGATATTTATCTTCACAACCTAAGCCAATAACTAATTCATCATAATCTACTTTTGTATTACCAACAGATACGATTTGAGCATCTAAATCAATATCATTAATTTCTCCATAAATAGTATTAACGCGTTCTGAATCAGGAAAGTTCATACGAACATCACTATCAGACTTAGTACCCGCAGCTAAAGCATAAAATTCTGGTTTCAAGCCATGGAATGGCATACGATCAATTAACGTTAAAGTATAATTTTCTGGTAATGCATCAGGTAAGATACGCGACATGATACGCATATTACCATAGCCGCCACCAAGTAATACTAAATTTTTCATCTGTTATACCCCTTTATAAAAATTTGTTATTCCGAAATGATTTTGACTAATACCCTTTGAATTAAGCAAACTTTAGTAAATTATTTAAACTTTTATTTAAAAATTTCAAACAATCAAAGTAGTTTATCCACCACATTTATTGCCCCTAACAATAAAGTGCATGATATATGTATATGGTTATTATATCTTTTTTTCAAAATGACTACAATGAAATGTGTGGTAACGAAACTAAGCTAAAGATATAGGTGTGTATTGTTGTTCCAAATAATATAAAAATGATGAGCGAGGACAATGCAGGCCAAATCAAGATTTGTTATAATAATATAATTAAAAAAATGAAGAAGAAGGTGAAGTATGTTTCCATTAGTCGAATTTTGCATTTCAAATATGGCAAAAGGCGGAGACTACGTTTACGATAAGCTTGAGAATGATCCTGATGTGGATGTATTAGAATACGGATGTTTAAATAATTGTGGCGTATGTTCATGTGGGTTGTATGCATTGGTAGATGGTGATACTGTTGAAGGTGATACACCAGATGAGTTATTAAATAATATTTATAAACATATAGAAGAGAATGACTTTACTAACTTATTATAGGAGGAATGGTTTATGTCAACTGTAACATTAACTGAAGCGGCAGCTTATGAAGTAAAAGATATGTTGAAAAGTAATGACATGGCAGATGGATATTTAAAGATTAAAGTAAACGGTGGTGGCTGTACAGGTCTGACATATGGTATGTCAGCTGAAGAACAACCAGGAGAAAATGATGAAGTACTTGAATTTTATGGATTAAAAGTATTAGTAGACAAATATGATGTGCCTGTATTAAATGGTACGACAATTGATTTCAAACAATCTTTAATGGGTGGAGGATTCCAAATTGAAAACCCTAACGCAATCGCTTCATGTGGTTGTGGTAGTTCATTTAGAACTGCTAAAGTAGCTGGAAATCCGGAAGAATGCTAATATAATTGCAAGTAATTTATCACTAAGAGTAATCCTTTAAGACAGTAATTTTCAGGATAATATGATTATTTTAATAATAGTCTTGTTGTTGCTTGAAAATGAACTATAAAAACTATAGAATTGAAGATGGATTGAACTTTGTCTTTTTTGTGAACTAAAGTTCATAAAATCGAATTGAAAATGAAAGTGTTGACTAAGACTATAAATGGGGATGAACAATAGGTTAAGTGCAAAGTCTTTTGAATGAATCAGATAAACATATATTAAGGTAAAATATATTGTTACATCTGAACTTTGTTATGTTCTGAAATTTGTAGCCTTTTTCTACATTTAAGAAAATAATTATGAAAGCTTAGGTGAATGAAATGGCACAAGATCGTAAAAAAGTACTTGTTTTAGGTGCAGGTTATGCTGGTTTACAAACAGTAACTAAATTACAAAAAGAACTTTCTGCTGACGAAGCGGATATTACATTAATTAACAAAAATAAATATCACTACGAAGCAACTTGGTTACATGAAGCTTCAGCTGGTACATTAAACTATGAAGATTTAATTTACCCAATTGAAAGTGTAATTAAAGAAGATAAAGTTAAATTTATCAATGCAGAAGTAACTAAAATCGACCGTAACGCTAAAAAAGTAGAAACAAATCACGGTATCTATGATTACGACATTTTAGTAGTAGCATTAGGTTTCGAAAGTGAAACATTTGGAATTAATGGTATGAAAGACTATGCATTCCAAATTGAAAATATTGAAACTGCACGTAAATTATCTCGTCACATCGAAGATAAATTTGCAAACTATGCAGCTTCTAAAGAAAAAGATGATAAAGACTTAGCTATCTTAGTTGGTGGTGCAGGCTTTACAGGTATCGAATTCTTAGGTGAATTAACTGAAAGAATTCCTGAATTATGTAATAAATACGGTGTTGATCAAAGCAAAGTTAGAGTAACTTGTGTTGAAGCTGCGCCAAAAATGTTACCAATGTTCTCTGATGAATTAGTTAATTACGCAGTTAACTACCTAGAAGACCGTGGTGTTGAATTCAAAATTGCTACACCAATCGTTGCTTGTAACGAAAAAGGTTTCGTAGTTAAAATTAATGATCAAGAACAACAATTAGAAGCTGGTACAGCAATCTGGGCTGCTGGTGTTCGTGGTAGTAAATTAATGGAAGAATCATTTGAAGGTGTTAAACGTGGTCGTATCGTGACTAAACAAGATTTAACTATTGAAGGTCATGATGATATCTTTGTTATTGGTGACGTTTCAGCATTCATCCCAGCTGGTGAAGAACGTCCATTACCAACTACAGCACAAATTGCAATGCAACAAGGTGAACACGTTGCGAAAAGCATTAAAAACATCTTAAACGGTCAAGCAGCTACAGACTTTGAATATGTTGATCGTGGTACTGTATGTTCATTAGGTGCACATGATGGTGTTGGTATCGTATACGGTAGAGACATTACTGGTAAAAAAGCTGCATTCATGAAAAAAGTTATCGATACTCGTGCAGTATTCAAAATCGGTGGCGTAGGCTTAGCATTCAAAAAAGGTAAATTCTAAGTTTCTCATATAAATTATCTAATATGATTTTGAAAATAAATACTAATTTAAAGCTACAATGCCAATTCGCAGTAGCTGACTGAACTGAAAAAGCGTATAAATCAAGCTTTTCTCATTTCTAGTCATCCTTATGGGGGTGGAATAACGAATTCATTGTGAATTCTGTTCCACTCCTTCTTTTATATGATATAAAAAGGAAGTGTAGAGGTTATGGTTAATTTCAATATAAGTAATACAGTTTTAAATTCAGAAGTATTTATTATAGGGTTGCCTGATCACATCAATCAACTTGGTTATATTAATTACAATAATGAAGATATAACAAAACAAATTGATACATACCGTCATCATCATTTAATTAGCAGTCAATTAGGTAAAATATCTTCAACTTTGTTACCTTTAAAAGACTCATCAAAACGACTTATTACTGTTGGATTAGGAAATTTAAAGACGCTTGATTATGGTACGCTATTGAGAGCTTTCGGCAATTTGTTTCAATTTTTAAAAGAAGAACGTGTAACTGAAGCAGATGTATTATTCGATACATTGATTTCAAAGAAAATAGAGCAAACCAAAGTCGCAGAGGTTATGGGACTACAAAGTGAACAGGCAGTTTACAGTTTTGACAACTATAAATCTGATAAATCTGCACCCTATCAATTAGAGTTAAACATAAGTACGAATAAAGAGGACTTACATCGATATTTTATCAATGGTGCTATAATCGGACAATCGGTTAATGTTGCACGTGACTATAGCAATATGCCACCTAATATACTAACGCCTAATTATTTTGCTGAACAGGTTACGCAACACTTTGATGAAACATCAGTAAAAGTTGATATTAAAGATGGAAAACAATTATTAGATGAAGGATTCGGAATTATTCATGCTGTTGGTAAAGGGTCGGAGAATCCTCCAGTTGTAATAACTATGACATATAATGGTGGTGACAGTGAAGACGCACCAATTGCATTAGTAGGAAAAGGTATTACATATGATTCAGGTGGCTATAGCATTAAATCGAAGATAGGTATGCAGACTATGAAATTTGATATGTGTGGCGCAGCTAATGTAGTTGGAATGATTGATGCGATATCACGCTTGCAAATTCCTATCAATATTGTAGGAGTTATTGCTTCTGCTGAAAATATGATAAGTAGTAATGCAATGAAACCTGATGATGTATTGACGGCATTGAGTGGTGAAACAGTTGAAATGTTAAATAGTGATGCGGAAGGGCGTTTAGTACTAGGAGATGCTGTATTCTATGCTAATCAATTTCAACCTAAGATTATTTTAGATTTCGCTACATTAACAGGAGCTGCAGTTGCAGCACTAGGTGAAGATAAAGCAGCTTTATTTAACTCTAATGCAGATAAAGAGATTGAGGAAATACGAGTTAGTGCTAAAGAAATGGATGAATATGCTTTTGAATTACCTATGACTAAAACTGAGCAACGATTAATACGTCAATCTGACGTTGCAGATTTAGTCAATCATACAAACGGTCATGGAAAAGCACTCTTTGCAGCCACATTTATTACTCATTTTAGTGGATCTACACCACATATCCATTTCGATATTGCTGGTCCTGCGACAACTAACAAGACTAGCTATAAAGGTCCAAAAGGCCCAACTGGCAGTATGATTACTACTGTATTAAATTGGTTAAGATAAATAGAAAAGTAGAAATCATTTGGTTAAGGAGTAGAAACATGTGCTATTGCGTGTTTCTACTCCTTATTTAATATGAATAATCTTATTAACTTAGAATGTAATTCTACATTGACAACGTACCAGTTACTTGGTATGATAAGGAACATATTAAATACTTTAGTTCGGTAGAGAGATAAAGGATGTGTTGTTATGTTTAATGCAGTTGTAATAGCCGTATTATTAATGATTGTTTTATGCTTATGTAGACTAAATGTAGTTATTAGTCTGTTCATTAGTGCATTAGTAGGCGGTCTCATTTCTGGAATGAGTGTTGAAAAGGTAATCAGTGTATTTGGAAAAAATATTGTAGACGGTTCCGAGGTAGCGCTAAGCTATGCATTATTGGGTGGATTTGCAGCATTGATTTCATATAGTGGTATTACAGATTATCTTGTAACTAAGATAATCCGCGCAATTCACTCTGAAAATAGCAGACTATCAAGAATAAAAGTAAAAATCATTATTATCATAGCTTTACTCGCGATGAGTATAATGAGTCAGAACCTTATACCGGTTCACATTGCTTTCATTCCAATAGTTATACCGCCACTATTAAGTCTGTTTAATGATTTAAAAATTGATAGAAGACTTATTTCTCTAGTCATCGGATTTGGTTTGTGTTGGCCTTATGTCTTATTACCATATGGCTTTGGACAGATTTTCCACCAAATTATTCAAAGCGGTTTCCAAAAAGCACATCACCCTATCGAATTTAATATGATTTGGAAAGGCATGTTGATTCCTTCACTTGGTTATATAGTTGGTTTAATCTTGGGTATGTTTTATTATCGTAAACCACGAGAATATAAAACAGAAACTTATGTAGAAGATGAGAATACAATTAATGAAATTAAACCGTATGTACTCGTAGTTACAATAGTCGCTATATTAGCTACATTCTTAGTTCAAACTTTTACTGATTCAATGATTTTTGGTGCATTAGCAGGTGTACTCGTATTCTTTATTTCGGGTGTTTACAAATGGAGAGAATTGGATAGTCAATTTGTTGAAGGTATTAAAATCATGTCATTTATAGGTGTTGTTATTCTTTCAGCTAATGGTTTCGCAGGTGTCATGAATGCAACAGGAGATATCGAAAAATTAGTATCAAGTTTGACTGACATTTCAAATGGTCACAAGTTATTAAGTATTGTCATCATGTACATTATTGGTTTAATTGTAACTTTAGGAATTGGTTCATCATTTGCAACGATTCCTATAATTGCAACATTATTTATTCCACTTGGTGCTTCACTCGGCTTAAGTACTATGGCTCTAATCGCTTTAGTAGGAACTGCGAGTGCTTTAGGTGATTCAGGATCTCCTGCAAGTGATTCTACGCTAGGGCCAACAGCTGGGTTAGATGTGGATGGACAGCATGATCATATTCGCGATACATGTATCCCGAATTTCTTATTCTATAATATACCTTTAATGGTATTTGGTACGATTGCAGCTATGATATTATAGGTGTAATGAGGTGAACAATTAAATGACTAACTTATTGGAAACGTTCGAAATGCAGATTGAAGAAACATCAGAGGGTAAAGTAGTAATTTCAATGCCTGTTACTGATAAAGTTAAACAACCATTTGGTTATTTGCATGGTGGTGCAACAATTGCTTTAGGTGAAACAGCGTGTTCATTAGGCGCTACTAATCTAATCGATACGAATTCGTTCATACCACTAGGTTTAGAAATGAATGCTAACCATATTCATTCGGTTAAAGAAGGTCGTGTTATTGCTACAGCAACGATTATTCATAAAGGAAGTACAACTCAAGTTTGGAATATAGAAATAAAAAGTGAACAAGGCCAATTGATAAGTGTTATGAGAGGAACAATTGGAATTAAACTTTTAAAGCAATAAAATACCAAACGCTACTTTAGTTCAATTAAGTATCGTTTTAAATATACTAATTGTAAAAGTATTTGTCTAAGAAAGAACGCAGGCGTGGGATGGTGAATTCATAAAGAATTCTGTCCTGCGCCTGCTTTTTTTTATAAGAAATATACAAGAAATCGCATTTAAAAATAGTTTATAGTTGTTACGTTGACAATTACTTCTAATGAAATTATGCATGTTTTTGGATATGTTGAGCTGATAAACGTTTATAGGCCTGCTTAATTCTTTGAGCGGCTTCTCTTCCACCCATGATATTTCTAGCAAAAGGACCCAGTTCTAAATCTGCTAAACCACCTGACACAAACAATTGAGGTAACCACTCTAATTCAGAACTAATAGAAGGTAATCCACAATGTGTTAAAGGTGCACTTTCATTTTTAATTAATGATTGAATCATAGTCTGTTTTAATAGTGTTGGTTCAAAACCTGTTGCTAATAAAATGAAATCATACGGGACAGACGCTTGTTCTGTATGAATTTGATGTTGGTCAACTGATAAAATATTGTCTTTGTGAATTACGAGTCGTCCAGATTGAATATGTTTCTTAAGTCGTAAATATAACTCTCTAGGCATTGAACCTTTATGTCTTTCGTGTTGAATGATAGACTGCCGTTCTAAAGAGGATTCAATATTTAAAAAGTGATTCATATTTTTAGGACCTAACCAACCTGGATCTGCATCGAAATGTTGGATATCAATGTCTTTATTCATCCATAAATGAATAACTTTATCATGAGATTGATTTATAAGTTTTAAAGTTAAATGGGCAGCAGAAATACCACTTCCTATAACGTGAGAACTGAGTCCATACATAGTTGTATTAAATGATTTATCGAAAATGTGGCACACATCATCAGCATCTTGATAAATATTAGGAATGTAGGGTTTATGCGTACATCCATTTGCTAATATAACGCAATCCGTGAGTATGATTTGATTATCATTTAATTGTATTTGCCATTGCCCATCTTTCTTTGCTAATGCTTCTACATAGCCTTGAATATGATTTTCGTTTAAATCATAATGATGAACTTGTTCGTGAACATGATGCATAAACATATCTCTTTGTGGACGTTGGTATTGACCATAAGTACCGTGTGCATATTGTTGAACTTTAGCGAATTGTTTTAAATGGAATGGGTTAGGGTGGATGTGATGTACAATTGGTGAACGCAAATAGGGCATGCTGATACGATGAGAAAAATCATTAAATTGTTCACATAGTGAGACATATGGGTCTATAATTGTTAATTTCTCTTTAGATAGCCCTAATTCTCTTAGTTGAATCGCAATTGTTGTACCTTGTAAACCGCCACCGATAATTGTCCAATGCATAATAACACTTCTTTCTTTATAAAACGTAATAATTACGATTTATATTATCATAAATATGTAGACTAGACAATAAAAAATGAGCGGAGACAGAAATCATTTTGAATTCTGTCTCCACCCACAATTGTGACTTGAGCTATATAAAGTTTGCTATAAGAACTTTTTCATATTAGTCAGTTGCTTTTTTTAGTTAAATCATTTTATCTTTAAATTCATTTTTTAGTTCATCGATCTTCGTATCTTTAGTATAAGGTGTTTTATTATTATAAGCTGCTCTCATTATTAAATGACTTGAAAGTGGGCCAGTTATAAGAATAAAAAGAATACCAAAGATTAATTGCATATTAATATATCCATCTGTAGCGATAAAGTATAAGAATGTGCCAAACAATAGGAAAATAGCACCTAAAGTTGCTGATTTTCCTGCAGCATGACCACGCGAATAAATATCTTTTAATCTTATAATACCAATAGCAGTAACGGCACTTATAATAGCTCCTAAAATGACAAAGATAACTGCTAAACTAATGATAATGTTCGTTATCACGTTCAATCACCTTACCTTTATCCATATATTTTGAGAAGACAGCTGTTCCTAAAAAGGCCAAAATACCAATTAATAAAATAGCAACGAGTAAATATTCTGAACCTATGAATATACTATATAACGCGATACACGCCATTAGTTGTAAACCGATTGCATCAAGCGCTAAAATTCTATCGGCTAATGTGGGACCTTTGATGATACGTACAAACATCGCTAACATTGATATTGCAACAACAATTAAAGCAATAATCATGATGATTTTTACCATTAGTCTTCGCCCACCTCTCTAACTACTCTCTCTAATGAAGATTTTATACCTTCAACTTCTTCTTCTTTAGTACTGAAATCTATAGAGTGAATATATATTTTTCTTCTATCATCACTAATACCTAATACGACTGTTCCTGGCGTTAATGTTATTAAATTAGATAATAAAACGATTTGCCAATCAGTTTTTAAATCAGTGTGATATACGAAGAAACCTGGTTCATTCTTAAGTTTAGGTTGTAGAACAATTTTTAAAACGTCGATATTAGCTTTTAATAATTCTACAAAAAATACAACCGCTAATTTTAATATTTTATAAATTTTTATGAAATAAAATCTTCCTGGTAATATTCTACTAAATAAATATACAAATCCGAGTCCTAGTATGAAGCCGAGTAAGAGGTTATTTAATGTATAGCTACCACTTAAGAAAATCCAAATAAAAGCTAAGATAAAGTTTAAAATAATTTGAATAGCCATTATGATCTACCTCCTAAGACACTCTCAATATAGATGCTAGGATCGTAAAACGATTGAGCCGCCTCAGAAATTAATGGATATAATAAATCAGCAGATAATCCAAATAAGACTGTGATGACGACAGCAATTATTGAAATAGTAGTAGCGTGTTTAACGTTAACACTTTGAGTAGGCTCATAACCTTTAGGTTTCCCGAAAAAGCCTTTTAAGAAAATATGAATGACTGAATATAGCACAACTAAACTTGAAAGTAATACGATAATACCACTTACATAAAATCCTTTTTCAAAGGTTGCTTGTACAATGTAATATTTACCATAAAAACCACTTAGAGGCGGTATACCAGCGAGACTTAGCGCTGCGATGAAGAAAGTCCATCCTAGTACAGGGTAGTGTTTAATTAAACCGCCAAAGTCTTTAAGACTTGTAGATTTCGTAATTTGATACATCACACCTATAAGTAAAAATAGGGCAGTTTTGACTAACATGTCATGAATTGTGTAGTAAATCGCACCTATAATACCTGCTTCATTCATCATTGCTACGCCAACTAAGATAACTCCGACTGCAATCATGATATTATAAATAATAATCTTTTTAGTATCATCGTATGCAATTGCACCTACCGAACCAAAAATGATCGTTAATAACGCTAAGAATAAAATTGTATAGTGCGAGAAACTCATTGTGTTGTGGAAGAACAAGCTCAAAGTTCTTAAAATCGCATATACGCCTACTTTTGTTAGTAGGGCACCAAAAAATGCAATGATTGCAAATGGTGGTGCATAATATGAACCTGGCAACCATACGTACATAGGGAAAGCACCGGCTTTAGTTGCGAACACGAAGATAAATAAAATAAAGACTATACTTAAGAGTCCGCTATGTGTGTTAGACAATGTAGATAATTTTTCACTAATATCTGCCATGTTTAACGTACCAACGATGGAATATAAAATCGCTACTGCAATTACAAAGAATGTTGAGGTTACTATATTAACTAATAAGTATTTGACAGTTTCACGTAATTGAATTTGAGTGCCACCTAGTACAAGTAGTGCGTAAGATGACATTAGGAAGACTTCGAAAAATACAAATAAGTTAAATATATCTCCAGTTGTAAATGCACCTATAATTCCTACTAACATAAATGTGATAGAGAAGTGATAATAATAACGTTCTCTATCAATTCCTGCTGTGGTACTTGAAAATGCAGTAATTAAAATGGTGATAATGATACTAGTCACAATCAACATTGCACTAAAACTATCTAGTAAAAAGATAATGCCATAAGGTGCAGGCCAAGAACCCAATTCTACTTTAAGCGGACCATCGACATATACATTTCTTAAATTGATTATTGCCACAATTAGTGTCAGGACTAGACCAGTTAAAGTGATATATCGTTTCGCACGATAACGTTGTCCTAAAAAGACCAATATAATTGCTGTAAAGATAGGTACGACTAATGAAAGGACGACTAAGTTATTTTCAATCATCATCTAACACTCCTTTCATTCTTTCTACGTTGTCAGTACCTAATTCTTTGTATGTTCTAAATGCTAAGACTAAGAAAAAGGCAGTTGTCGCAAAAGCGATAACGATTGCCGTTAGTATTAATGCATGGGGGATAGGATCGACATATTGACTAATATTTTTTTCATAGATTGGCATTTCGCCATGTTTCAATCCACCCATAGTAATTAAAAATAAATTTGATGCATGTGTAATTAAAGTTGTCCCCATAACAATTCGTATCAAACTTTTAGATAAAACGAGATAGACACTAATTGAAGTGAGGATGCCACATACAAATATCATGATTATTTCCACTATTCGCTCTCTCCAATCGTTATAATAATTGTCATAATCGTTCCAACTACTGCGCAAAGAACTCCGAAATCAAAGAACATCGGTGTGTTCATATGAACAGGTTGAAGTAGGGGCAACGGTATATTAAATTCCGTGTGTGTGAAAAAGTTTTCACCATAGAACCAACTCGCTAATGGAGTACCAACACAGAATAATAAGCCAATTCCAATTAAAATTTTAAAATCCCACGGGAATACCTTTTCCATCGTTTTAATATCAAACGCAATTGCGATGATAGTTAGTGCACATGATAATAGTAGGCCACCTACGAAGCCACCACCAGGTGTATAATGTCCTGCAAAGAATAAAGTGACCCCAAATAAGGCGATTAGAAAGGCGATAATAACAGCAGCATATTGAAACATTAAATTATTGTTCTGTCTGTTCATCACGTTTCACCTCACTTGATTGATGTTTACGACGCAACTTAATCATTGTATACACACCTAAACCAGCAATACCTAATACAGATGATTCAAATAAAGTATCCATACCACGGAAGTCAACAAGTATGACATTTACCATGTTCTTACCGTGAGCTAAATCATAAACATGTGCTTTATAGTATTCTCCAATAGATGTAAAATGTCTGTTTCCGTACGCAATTAAACCTAAGATAATTACAACAAGTCCGACACCAATTGAAATAAGTGCGTTCGTTAATTTAAATGATCGTGTTTCATTATAACGATTTAAATTAGGTAAATGATAGAAACATAATAAGAATAACGCTGTAGAAATCGATTCTACTACGAACTGAGTTAAGGCAAGGTCTGGTGCTTTGAAAAATACAAATAATACAGATACTGAATAACCGACCACACCTAGCATGATAACGCTAAATAAACGTGATTTAGCAATAACAACCATAAATGCTGCGATAATTAATAATATTAAAATCGCAATTTCGTAAATATGAATATTATTTATATCTTTAAAATTAAAGTCAAAAGGAACACTTAGTAACGTCACAATCGTAACGACAATAAGCATACCGAATATAATGACTAAGCTATCTCTAACATAACCATTTACATAACTATTCGTCATATTCGCTGAATAATTAGGCAAGTATTTTCCAGTAGAATCGTACCAATGATTTAATGTTAGACGTGTTGGCTGAGCGTGTAAGAGTCGGATCCAATAACTAAATGTTAGTAATAAAAGAATACCTAATATCCAAATAATTAATGTTGAAATAAATGCAGGAGTAATACCATGGAATAAATGAAATTCCGCATTAACATTACTCATACCACTAATTGCAGTAGTCGCTGGATCTACAATAGATTGCGTTAATAATCCTGGGAATAACCCAAAGACAACAACGAGTACTGCTAAAATGATTGGAGATAATAACATCAATATTGAAGCCTCATGTGCTTTTTTAGGTAAAGCATTAGGTTGATGTTTACCAAAGAAAATATACATAATAAATTTAATTGAATATACAAACGTAAATATACTACCCACAATAGCTAAAATAGGAAAAACAATACCTAATGTATCTAAACTGAAAACATTAGCGTGAGAAATCTCAATCATGGCTTCAAGAAATTTTTCTTTAGAAAGGAAGCCGTTAAACGGTGGAATACCTGCCATACTTAATGCTGTAATAACAGTAATTGTAAATGATATAGGCATAATCGTTAGCAAACCACCAAGTTTTTTAACATCTCTTGTGCCTGTAACATGATCTACAGCACCTGTAATCATGAATAACGCACCTTTAAATGTGGCGTGATTCACTAGATGAAACACTGCTGCAGTAAATCCAGCAATGTACAATTGGCTTTGACTTCCCTCGAAATGATAACTTACGGCACCAATACCTAACATCGACATAATCATGCCAAGTTGAGATACTGTTGAGAATGCGAGTATACCTTTCAAATCTTGTTGTTTTGTTGCATTTAAAGATGCCCAGAAAAGTGTGATTAAACCAACTAAAGTAATTGTCCAAATCCATCCTTGTGATATCGCAAAAAGCGGTGTAACACGTGCAACTAAATATAATCCTGCTTTCACCATTGTTGCCGAGTGTAGATATGCACTGACTGGGGTAGGTGCTTCCATAGCGTCAGGCAACCAAATATAAAATGGAACTTGTGCAGATTTAGTAAATGCACCCAACATAATAAGTACCATTGCGAAGATAAAGAATGGACTATGTTGAATCTCAGATGCATTAGCAATTAGCTCGTGTAAGCTAAGTGAATCACCTGCTAGAGAAATTAAAATGAATCCCCCTAATAAACTTAATCCACCAAATACGGTAATGATTAATGACTTCTGTGCACCATAAATAGATGCCTTTTTTTCTCTCCAGAAAGAGATAAGTAAAAAACTTGAAAACGAAGTCAATTCCCAAAATAGATATAAAATAATTAAATTGTCTGAAAGGACAACGCCTAACATTGCACCCATAAATAGTAATAAATAACAATAAAAATTACCAAGCTGTTCAGATTTACTTAAGTAACCAATGGAATATAAAACCACTAACGATCCTATACCTGTTATAAGTAAACTGAATAAAATGCTTAAGCCGTCAAGATATAAATCAAAATTCATACCTATATGTGGCATCCAGTTTAATGTTTTTATTACTGTATTACCTGACTGAGTAGTCGAAATTAGAGATAAGAAATAGATAAATAAGGCAACAGGAATAGGTAATACAAACCAACCTAAATGAATCTTTTTAAAGAATCGATATAGAATTGGAATAATGAGTGCAAATATTAACGGTAAAATGACCGCAATATGTAACAAACTCACTATGTTATCCTCCTTAAAAAATATTTATGCAATATATTATACATGAATCATATTGTTCTGAAAAACGACGAAAACGCATATAAGTAGTGATTTTTCAGAACTTGTTAAATAAGAAGAAACAGGTTCAAATGACCTATAAAAATTTTTGTTTATATTGAATTGAATAGTCAATTTTTATATTTTCAAGATTGTTTAAGGCTAGTTTTGCAAATTCAGTATTTTGCTGTTTTAAATCATTTTCCATTTTTGTAATAGCTTGTTGAAGTGACGCTTCATAAGTCATTTCCTCAACATTAAACTCGCGCAATTGTGAACGCGTTGCATAACGTTTCTCATAATGACTTAGAGCACGTCTTTCATGGAAAAAGACACCTTCAGTTTGTCCTGGATTATGTAAATCACCTTGTTTCGGATGTTTAATCACTTGCTCAACTTGAACTAGAACTTGGTCGTCATTCTCTTCTTTAATTGTAACGCCGTAAGCGCCAGTCTTATGTGAGAATCGGTATAACATGCTATATTACTTCCTTTCAAATGTGTTAAGATGTATCTATATCATCATAACATGAATGGAGAATTGAAATGACTAACTATCCACAACTAAACAAAGAAATACAAGACAATGAAATTAAAGTTGTTATGCATACAAATAAAGGCGATATGACATTTAAGTTGTTCCCAGATATCGCGCCAAAAACTGTTGAAAATTTTGTGACACACGCTAAAAATGGTTATTATGACGGTATTACTTTCCACCGTGTTATTAATGACTTCATGATTCAAGGAGGAGATCCTACAGCAACTGGTATGGGTGGTGAAAGTATTTATGGAGGTTCTTTTGAAGATGAATTCTCTTTAGAGGCTTTTAACTTATATGGTGCGCTTTCAATGGCAAATGCAGGACCAAACACAAATGGTTCTCAATTCTTTGTTGTTCAAATGAAAGAAGTT
This sequence comes from Staphylococcus sp. HMSC062A01, assembly GCF_001836805.1. Lineage (NCBI taxonomy): Bacteria > Bacillati > Bacillota > Bacilli > Caryophanales > Staphylococcaceae > Staphylococcus > Staphylococcus sp. HMSC062A01. The sequence continues at coordinate 100,258 of NZ_KV830599.1, read as the reverse complement.
CCAGAATCTATGGTTAACCAATTAGTAGATGGTGGCTGGCCTGAACCGATTGCCAAAGCATATGCGGATAATGGTGGCACGCCTTGGTTAGATCAAAAACACACTGTGTTCGGACAACTAATTGAAGGCGAAGCAACTTTAGAAGATATTGCAAATACTAAAGTAGGTGCACAAGATAAACCTGTACATGATGTAGTTATTGAATCTATTGATGTAGAAGATAAATAATGATTGATTATGAACAAATCTTACGAATCGACGGTTGATGTCGATTCGTTTTTTTATGGTTTAAACTTTCTATTCAATTGCAATTTTAAAAACGATAACCTTAAATGCGAACGTTAATTTAGTATTTGTCGGAAGGGTTATTATATTTTTGAAAAAATGTGGATTTTTATTGATTATAGTTAGTCCAAGTTTGTGATTTATGCTATTATAATTATGTTAAGTAAATCGAAGTAAGGGGTTATCAAGTTGAATAATCACTATAAAGAAGGTCAGCATATTAAAGTGCGTGTGACTGGAATTCAACCGTATGGCGCTTTCGTTGAGACCCCTGACCATACTGAAGGACTTATCCATATTTCTGAAATTATGGATGATTATGTCCACAACTTAAAAAAATTTCTATCAGAAGGACAAATCGTTAAAGCAAAAATTTTATCAATTGATGATGAAGGAAAACTAAATTTGTCTCTTAAAGATAATGATTACTTTAAGAATTATGAACGAAAAAAAGAAAAGCAGTCAGTATTAGATGAAATTAAAGAAACAGAAAAGTATGGGTTTCAAACACTTGAAGAACGCCTACCGGTCTGGATTAAACAGTCTAAACGTGCGATTCGTAATAATTGATTGACTGTTAACACGCTAAGCTAACGTTATATTTTAATATAGCGTTAGCTTTTTTATGCGTTTGATTATAAAAAAGTGACACAAATATATGCATATACAGTCAAGCAGAATATTGGAGGAGCTTTAATTCTGTGTGCTATAGTCTGGTCATAATTAAAAAGGAAAGGACTTACCTATGAATAAAAAATATGAAAAATTATTTGAAACCGTAACTTTGCCAAATGGGGTTGAATTAAAAAATCGTTTTGTATTGGCTCCATTAACGCATACTTCATCTAATGATGATGGTACAATTTCTGACGTGGAAATACCGTATATTGAAAAGCGCTCTAAAGATGTTGGTCTAGCCATCAATGCTGCAAGTAATGTTAACGATATTGGTAAAGCTTTTCCGGGACAACCTTCTGTTGCGCATGATTCAGATATAGAAGGACTCAAGCGTTTAGCACAAGCTATGAAGAAGAATGGTGCTAAAGCTTTAGTTCAAATTCATCATGGTGGCGCACAAGCATTAGCTAATTTAACACCGAATGGAGATGTTGTTGCACCAAGTCCTATCACTTTAAAAAGCTTCGGACAACAACATGAACATGATGCTAGAGAAATTACGCCTGAAGAAATTGAACAAACAATTAAAGATTTCGGTGAAGCGACGCGTCGAGTAATTGAAGCTGGGTTTGATGGCGTAGAAATTCATGGTGCTAATCACTATTTAATTCACCAATTTGTATCTCCATATTATAATAGAAGAAATGATGAATGGTCTGATCACATGAAGTTTCCAACTGCTGTTATAGATGAAGTATTAAAGGCTAAATCAGAATATGCGAGCGATGATTTCATAGTAGGGTATCGACTTTCTCCTGAAGAAGCTGAAACACCGGGTATTTCAATGGAAATTACCGAACAATTAATTAATACAATTACTGAAAAATCAATTGATTATGTTCATATATCTCTTGGAGATATTCATTCAACTACAAGAGAAGGTAAGTATGCAGGACAAGAGCGATTGAAATTAATTCACCAATGGGTGGATGGTCGTATCCCAGTTATTGGTATAGGATCTGTATTTAAAGCTGATGACGCATTAGACGCTATTAAATCAACAGGTGTTGAACTCGTAGCACTTGGTCGTGAAATATTATTAGATTATAATTTCATCAGCAAAATTCAAGAAGGAAAAGAAGACGAAATTTTATCAGAATTTGACCCTCATCGTGAAGATAAGCATGAATTACCACCTAATTTGTGGAAACAATTTAACCAAGGTTTTTATCCGTTACCTCGTAAAGATAAATAGTATTAATGAGTGAATAAATGTTAAACTTTGCGGTTAGTTTTAATCTAGTTAAAAAGAAGATGTTCAAAATATCTTTATAAATGTAGTTTGATAAATGTAGATGAACTTAGAGAGTTTATAAAAGATTATGGCAATCATTCTTGTCATAATCTTTTTTACGTAAACACCAAAGGAATCTTAATTAATTTTATTTATCGGAAAATTTTTAATATTTTGCTTGTAAAAATATTGATAGATATGTCATTATATCTGTAAGGGCTTTCATTTAGAAACGAAGGGCATATTTGATGTAACAATGAGTCATTTAATGCTCTTATTAATTTTGCAATTATACTTCTTTGTATATGACATCGAAAGCCGTAATCGTATGGCCATTAGTTTTAATATAAATTAAGCAAAGGGGAGATATTATGACTAAGTCAGAACAAATCATTGAATTAACCAACCATTATGGAGCTCAAAACTACGTACCACTACCAATCGTTGTTGCAGAAGCGGAAGGTATTTGGGTAACTGATCCAGAAGGTAATAAATATATGGATATGCTTTCAGCTTATTCAGCTGTTAACCAAGGACACCGTCATCCTAAAATTATTCAAGCACTTAAAGATCAAGCTGACAAAGTAACTTTGGTTTCTCGTGCTTTTCATAGTGATAATTTAGGTGAATGGTATGAAAAAGTTTGTAAATTATCAGGTAAAGATAAAGCACTACCAATGAATACCGGTGCGGAAGCAGTTGAAACTGCATTGAAAGCTGCACGTCGTTGGGCATATGATGTAAAAGGTCTTGAACCAGATAAAGCTGAAATTATCGCATTTAATGGTAATTTCCATGGTCGTACTATGGCGCCAGTATCTTTATCATCAGAAGCTGAGTACCAACGTGGTTATGGTCCGTTATTAGATGGTTTCCGCAAAGTGAATTTCGGCGATGTTGATAAATTAAAAGAAGCTATTAATGAGAATACAGCTGCTATTTTAGTTGAACCGATTCAAGGTGAAGCAGGTATTAATATCCCACCTGAAGGTTATTTAAAAGCTATCAGAGAATTATGTGATGAACATAATATTTTATTTATTGCCGATGAAATTCAAGCTGGTTTAGGACGTTCTGGTAAATTATTTGCGACTGATTGGGATAATGTTAAACCTGATGTTTATATTTTAGGAAAAGCGCTTGGTGGCGGCGTACTACCTATTTCTGTAGTCTTAGCTGACAACGAAGTACTGGATGTATTTACACCTGGTTCACATGGTTCTACGTTTGGTGGTAATCCATTAGCTTGTGCCGTTTCAATCGCTGCGTTAGATGTCATATTAGATGAAGATTTACCTGGCCGTTCACATGAATTAGGGGAATACTTTAAATCTGAATTACAAAAAATTAATCACCCAGCTATTAAAGAAGTACGTGGTCGTGGTCTCTTTATTGGTGTTGAATTACATGAAAGTGCTAGACCTTTCTGTGAAGCATTAAAAGAAAAAGGACTATTATGTAAAGAAACTCATGATACGGTGATTCGATTTGCTCCACCTTTAGTTATTTCTAAAGAAGAATTAGATGATGCATTAGATAGAATCAGAAGCGTGTTTAATTAAGTTCAAAAAGTTGTAACATTCATTTTGAAAACCCTTTAAAAAGCAAAGACATGTGTTACAATATGTATGAAAGCGAAATCATTTGTTAAAAAGAGGCGAAAGTGATTATGACTGAGAATAATAATTTAGTGACTTCGACACAAAGTATCATTAAAGAAGCTTTACACAAATTGGGATTTGACGATGGTATGTATGATTTAATCAAAGAACCATTAAGATTTTTACAAGTTCGTATCCCAGTACGCATGGATGACGGTACTGTTAAAACATTTACAGGTTATCGTGCTCAACATAACGATGCTGTTGGTCCAACTAAAGGTGGGGTCCGTTTCCACCCTGAAGTAGATGAAGAAGAAGTTAAAGCATTATCTATGTGGATGACTTTGAAATGCGGTATTGTTAATTTACCATACGGTGGTGGTAAAGGTGGTATCGTATGTGACCCACGTCAAATGAGTATTCATGAAGTTGAACGTTTATCTCGTGGATATGTACGTGCAATTTCTCAATTCGTTGGTCCTACTAAAGATATTCCAGCACCAGACGTATTTACTAACTCTCAAATTATGGCTTGGATGATGGATGAATATAGTGCTTTGGATAAATTTAACTCACCTGGTTTTATTACAGGTAAACCTATCGTATTAGGTGGTTCACAAGGACGCGATCGTTCAACTGCATTGGGCGTAGTGATTGCTATTGAACAAGCAGCTAAACGTCGTGGTAAGGAAATCAAAGGTTCTCGCGTAGTTATCCAAGGGTTTGGTAACGCAGGTAGTTTCTTAGCTAAATTCTTATATGACATGGGTGCAAAAGTCGTAGGAATTTCTGATGCTTATGGTGCATTACATGATCCAGAAGGTTTAGATATCGATTATTTATTAGATCGTCGTGATAGTTTCGGTACAGTTACAAACTTATTCGATAACACAATTTCTAACAAAGAATTGTTCGAGTTAGATTGTGACATTCTAGTACCAGCTGCGATTTCTAACCAAATCACTGAAGATAATGCGAATGATATTAAAGCCGATATTGTTGTTGAAGCGGCAAATGGACCTACTACACCTGAAGCTACACGAATTTTAACTGAACGCGGTATCTTATTGGTACCAGACGTACTAGCAAGTGCTGGTGGTGTAACAGTTTCATACTTCGAATGGGTGCAAAATAACCAAGGTTATTATTGGTCTGAAGAGGAAGTTAACGATAAATTACGTGAAAAATTAGTAGATGCTTTTGATTCAATATACGAATTAGCACAAAATAGAAAAATTGACATGAGACTAGCAGCTTATATTATAGGTATTAAACGTACTGCAGAAGCAGCTCGCTACCGTGGTTGGGCATAAACCGATATATAAACATAAATAAACGCTATAGCTTGTTATGGGAGTGAAACAAGTTATAGCGTTTTTGTTTTGATTCAAGAGCCTGGGACTTACATTATATAATGATGCTATTTTGCAAATTCGCAGTAGCTGAATGTATTAAAATTTTTACTTACTTTTGTGAACTTATTGCTTTATATTGATCAGCATAATTCGTAAACACACCATCAACACCGTATTGGTTCAAGCGCTGCATATCGGCAGTTTCATTCACGGTAAATGGATGTACGAGGAAACCTAAATCTTTTAAATGAGCTGTATTTTGTGCATTTAAATCACTATATTCAGGACCGACGCCAATTGCATAAGAATGAATACGTTGTAAATCTGTTTCACTTTGTTGAGCTAATTCACCTTTGTCCAATAGGCGTATTAATGGCACATTTGAATTTAATTGATGCATTTTTAATAAGCTAGCTTCTGAAAATGATTGTACCAGGACATGTCCATTTTCTAGAGAATTTGAAGTAAGCATGTTATGTCGGTTTAGTGTGTCTAGCAGTTGCTGTTCCATACCTGGATACACATCGGGTTGCTTAGTTTCAATATAATAATTTGCATTTGTACCATAACGTGACAATATCTCGTCTAACGTTGGCACTGTAGCCCCTTTATAACTATCTTTGGCTAATTGAGGATTTTGTTCATTAAATGATGAACCTGCATCTAATTTCTTTAATTCAGCTAATGTATAGTCCTCGACACGACCTGAGCCGTTTGTTGTACGATCAACTGTTTCGTCATGCATTGCAACTAAATGACCATCTTTAGTGCGTTGTTAATCTATTTCAATATATGAGGCACCTAATTCGTTATGACTTTTATCGTACGCTGCAAAAGTATGCTCTGGTGCATAGCCACTAGCACCACGATGTGCAATAGTAGTATGGCGCTCTCCTGTTAAATTTCTTGACCAATTAGTAAGATTGTTTTGATTTTTAGATGCATTAGTTAGATTCGTAGTTGTAGTGTTTGATGATTCACCACCACTTGCTTCAACGGGCGTATGTATAATCGCTAGACTCAAACTGGCTACTGTTAAACATGAAATGATACCTTTATTACTTGCTTTCAACAAACTCATCCTTTCATAGTTAAATATATAATTAAAATCTATCAGAGCAATTTTGTGTAAGAAAGTGAATTTGCAGAAGCTTTAAATAACTATTATATACTTAATGTTAACTCAATATATTTAACAAAAGGGTTGGGAATGGATAGAATTCATTCAGAATTCGTTAGCCCATACCCAACCTCTAAAATTAATCGTTATTTAATAATTTTTCAGCAACTTTAAGTTGATGACGTACTGCGTCTTGGCCTGTTGAACCATAACTTTTTCTTCGGCTAAGACAGTTTTCCGGTTTAAGATAATCATAAACATCTTGATCAATATTTGAATTTAATTCTTTGTAATGTTCAAGAGGTACATCTAATAAATAGATACCTTGTTGAATGCACTCAAAGACAATTTTACCAACAATTTCGTGTGCCTTTCTAAATGGTACATCTTTAGCTACTAAATAATCAGCTAATTCCGTTGCATTTGAAAAGTCTTGATGCACAGTTTCGTTTAAACGGTCTGTATTAACAGTCATTGTATCTAACATACCTTCAAAAATTCGTAGTGAACCTTTTATAGTACGTACTGAATCAAATAAACCTTCTTTATCTTCTTGTAAGTCTTTATTATATGCAAGTGGCAACCCTTTTAATGTTACAAGCATGCTCATTAAATGTCCTGTAGCACGTCCTACTTTACCACGAATAAGTTCTGCCATATCTGGATTCTTCTTCTGAGGCATAATAGATGAACCTGTAGAGAAAGCATCAGATAGGGTAATGAATTTCGCTTCATCCGTAGACCAAAAAATAATTTCTTCAGCAAAACGTGATAAATGAATCATAGTTAATGAAATATTATGCAAAGTTTCAATAATGTAATCACGATCACTCACTGCATCTAAACTATTCTCATAAACTGAACTAAATTCTAATAATTGTTGCGTTTCGTGTCTATCGATAGGGTGTGTTGTACCACTTAATGCAGCTGCACCCAATGGTGAAATATCAATACGTTTCATACTATCAATGAAACGTGAATAGTCTCTTTCTAGCATCCAGAAATATGTCATAACATGGTGTGCAAAAGAAATCGGTTGAGCACGTTGTAAGTGTGTATATCCTGGCATGATTGTATCCACATGTGATTGAGCTAGTTTAAGAATGGATGTTTGGAATGAACGAATAAGGTCTTGAATTTCAAGTACTTCTTTTTTTACGTATAAATGCAAGTCAGTAGCCACTTGGTCATTTCTACTACGACCCGTATGCAACTTACCTCCAGCGTCACCGACACGTTGAATGAGTTCATGTTCAATGTTTAAATGAATATCTTCAAGCGATTTTTTAAACGCAAGCTTCCCATTATGAAAGTCTTGTTGAATCTCTTTTAAGCCATTAATGATTGCGTCTTTATCATCTTGTGAAATGATATTTTGATTAGCTAACATGGTAGCATGTGCAATACTACCTTGGACATCTTCATCCAACAATGTTTGGTCGAAATCTATGGAAGCATTAAATTCATCTACCCAATCTTCCGGCTGTTGTTGAAAACGGCCACCCCATGCTTTACTACTCATTACTATAACCTCCATGAAGATATGCATTTACTTGAGTAGGTAAACCATAAATATCGATGAAACCTACTGCTGCTGATTGATTGAATGCATCTTCTTTAGTGTATGTTGCTAATTTTTCATCATATAGCGTGTATGGAGATTTTCTTCCATTAACAATGGCATTACCTTTAAATAATTTAATTCTAACATCACCTTCAACATATTGTTGCGTGCTATCAATGAATAATTTTAAGCTATCAGTTAATGGTGAGAACCATAAACCATTATAAGTTTGTTCAGCAAATTGTTTTTCAATCACTGGTTTGAAATGAGCTACATCTTTAGTTAACGTTAATGTTTCAAGTGCTTTATGTGCTTTTAATATTACTTCTGCACCAGGAGTTTCATATATTTCACGAGATTTAATACCAACTAGACGATTTTCTACATGGTCGATACGTCCAATTCCGTGTTTTCCAGCTAGTTCATTCAAAGTTAATATTAATTGATCTAAGTCATAATCTTGATGATTTAATTGAACTGGAACACCGTTTTTAAATGAAAGGATAATTTCATCAGGTGTATCTGGTGTATCTTCTAACTCTGCAGTCAAATCATAAGCGTCTTTTGGAGGGGCAGCATACGGATCTTCTAAAATACCACACTCATTTGCTCTACCCCATAAGTTTTGATCAATTGAATAAGGAGAATCGTGATTGATGCCAACGGGGATATTGTGTTTAATGGCATAATCAATTTCTTCTTCACGACTCCAACCCCATTCTCTTACTGGCGCAAATGCTTTTAGGTTAGGGTTTAATGCTTTAATAGCAACTTCGAAACGAACTTGGTCATTACCTTTACCAGTACAACCATGCGCGATACCGACAGAATTAGTTTGTTCAGCAATCTCAACTAATTTCTTAGCGATAAGTGGACGAGATAAAGCTGAAACGAGTGGATAACTATTTTCATACATTAAGTTACCTTTGATTGCATAACTTACAAAGTCATCACTAAATTCTTTAGTAGCATCAATAATATGACACTCAACTGCACCCATATCTAGTGCTTTAGAATATACAACATCTAAATCTTTACCTTCACCAACATCTAAACATACAACTACGACATCATAGCCTTTATCTATAAGCCATTTAACGGCTACACTTGTATCTAATCCACCTGAATATGCTAATACGATTTTCTCTTTCATTAAAATTCACCTCATAATTTTTCTGAAAATTGATATAAATTTATACTAACAGATATCAAATGAAAATAAAACCATTTTTTTACATAAATATACAAAAATTTGAAAATGTCTTTTTTATCAACATCTCAATTGTATTAAAGGATATGTTACATATTGATATAGAAATATAAGTATTATTTTATTTAGAAATTATTCATTTTAAAATTATTAAAAATGTCTTAAAATTGTTGAATTAATTTGAAAATATTCGAATAGTCAGTCATGTCAATTGAATAGCAGGCTTAAAGTTAGTAAAATTAAATCAACAAAGATATACAGGAGGCTTTTATAAAATGACTCATATTCAATTAGATTATGGAAAAGCATTGGAATTCTTTGGTCAACATGAAATTGATCAACAACAAGATATCGTTAAAACAATTCATAAAACGATTCACGAAGGTACTGGTGCAGGTAGTGATTTCTTAGGTTGGGTGAATCTTCCGGAAGACTATGATAAGAAAGAATTTTCAAGAATTGTGGAAGCATCAAAACGTATAAAATCTAATTCAGACGTATTAGTAGTAATTGGTATTGGAGGCTCATATTTAGGTGCACGTGCTGCTATTGAAATGTTAACTTCATCATTCCGCAATTCAAAGGAATACCCTGAAATTGTATTCGTGGGTAATCATTTATCATCAACGTACACTAAAGAATTAGTAGACTACTTATCAGATAAAGATTTTTCAGTAAATGTTATTTCTAAATCTGGTACAACTACAGAACCAGCAGTAGCATTTAGACTATTTAAACAATTAGTTGAAGATAAGTATGGAAAAGCAGAAGCTAAAAAACGTATCTTTGCTACTACAGATAAAGCAAAAGGCGCATTAAAACAATTAGCAGATAATGAAGGTTATGAAACGTTTGTAGTACCAGATGATGTTGGTGGTCGTTATTCTGTATTAACTGCTGTGGGTCTATTACCGATTGCAACAGCTGGCATAAATATTGAATCAATCATGATTGGTGCAAACAAAGCGCGTAAAGAATTATCATCAGATAAATTAGATGAAAATATTGCTTATCAATATGCGACAATCCGTAATATTTTATATAGCAAAGGCTACACTACTGAAATGTTGATTAATTATGAACCGTCAATGCAATATTTCAATGAGTGGTGGAAACAATTATATGGTGAGTCTGAAGGTAAAGACTTTAAAGGTATATATCCATCTAGTGCAAACTATACAACTGACTTACATTCATTAGGTCAATATGTCCAAGAAGGACGTCGTTTCTTATTTGAAACAGTTGTAAAAGTAAACAACCCTAAACACGATATTACAATTGAAGAAGATAGTGATGATTTAGATGGATTAAATTACTTAGCAGGTAAAACAATTGATGAAGTTAATACTAAAGCATTTGAAGGTACACTATTAGCTCACACTGATGGTGGCGTTCCTAATGTTGTTGTGAATATTCCACGCTTAGACGAAGAAACATTTGGTTATGTTGTATACTTCTTTGAATTAGCGTGTGCAATGAGTGGATATCAATTAGGCGTTAATCCATTTAACCAACCTGGAGTGGAAGCCTATAAACAAAACATGTTTGCATTATTAGGTAAACCTGGATTTGAAGATAAGAAGAAAGAATTAGAAGAGCGTTTATAATTCTCTAGTCATTCAATAGCGTCAATTAAATATGTCTTACAAAGTCGATATGGATCAAATTCCGTATCGACTTTTCTATTATATACCTTTATATTAAAGCTAAGGAATAAGTTCTAACTACTACCTGTGACTGATTTATTGTTATATAGGTAGATTTATAAATGAAACAGTGTACAATATTTCTATGAAATAATAACTGTTAATCCAATAGGAAGGATTTGATGTAACTATGTTTCATCAAATTGAACAATGGTTTGATTTATTACAAAGTTTTGGTTATCTAGCTGGATTTATTATTTTATTTTTTAGAGCCATTGTGCCAGTACTTCCTTTAACATTGTATGTTATTTTATGTGTTCATGCGTACGGCTTTATAGCAGGTACAATCATTAGTTGGTTAGGTGTTGTAGCAGGTACTTATACAGTGTTCTTTTTCTGTAGAAAATTTGTTAATGCTAACTTTATGAAACGGATTAAATCAAGACGATCGGTTGAACGCCTAATTCATTTTATAGATAGACAGGGCTTAGTACCAATATTTATATTAATGTGTTTTCCGTTTACACCCAATACACTAGTTAATTTTGTGGCAAGTTTCTCTCATATTAGAGGCAAATATTATTTTATAATTTTACTTATATCTAAGTTAATTTCTATTACATTTTTGGCGATTATGGGAAAAAGTGTAAGCTCATTTTTCACACATCCTGTTAGAGCAATAATGGTATTAATAGTTACTATAGCGTTATGGTTTATTGGTAAGAAAGTCGAGGGCTATTTCATGGGTTCGGACAAGGAGTGACAAGGTGCGTAGAGTGACAAGTTGGATTGTAGCATTCCTATTTGCTTGTCTGTTTGTCATGTTTATACAAATGTTCTTAGTTAAAGGTGCTGTAGTTCAAACTGATGATATGTCACCAACTTTGAATAAAGGTGACCGTGTCATTATTAATAAAATTAAAGTTACCTTTAACATGTTGAAAGACGGAGATATTATCATGTATCGACATAAAAATCAATTACACTTTGGTAGATTGGTCGGCAAGCCTGGTGAATCAATTGAAGTTAGAAACGGTAAATTGTATAGAGATGATAGACAAGTTAATAAATTTTATGCTAAAAATAGAGATATTAATAATTTTGCAATAAGAGATTTACATGATTCTGATGGTGATATTATTCCGCCAAATTCATATTTTATTTTAAATGATAATGGTGATAAACAACGTGATTCAAGAACATATGGATTAATAGATAAGGACCATATTGTAGGAGATGTTAGTTTAAAGTATTATCCATTTAAAGAATTTACCTATCAGTTTAATAAGTAGATGAGGTGTTAAAATTGAAGAAAGAAATAGTTGAATGGATTGTTGCCATAGCGGTAGGTTTATTACTTGTATGGGTAATGGTCAACTTCGTAGCTAAATCATATACTATAAAAGGCGATTCAATGGATCCGACACTAAAAGATGGTGAACACGTCATGGTTAACATTCTAGGATATAAAGTTGGAGACATAAAAAAAGGTAATGTAATCGTATTTCATGCGAATCAACAAGACGATTATGTTAAACGTGTCATTGGTGTACCTGGCGATAACGTTATTTATAAAAATGATAAATTATATGTTAATGGCAAAAAGATAAATGAACCTTATCTTGATTACAATGAAAAACGTAAACAAGGTGAATATATTACGGGTTCATTTGAAACTAAAGATTTACTAAATGCAAATCCTAAATCAAATATCATACCAAGAGGTAAATACTTAGTTTTAGGTGATAACAGAGAAGTCAGTAAGGATAGTAGGGCGTTTGGTTTAATTGATAAAGATCAAGTTGTTGGTAAAGTATCATTTAGATTTTGGCCGTTTAGTGAATTCAAGTTTAACTTTAATCCAGATAATGAAAAATAAGAAAAATTAGTATTAATGAATTAATTTTTAACATAGCAAGACTGGTAATGGAATGTTCATAGAGGTTCCGCCAGTCTTTTTTTGTTCAAAATTTCGATCTAACAAAACATTTTTAAGAACGTATGTTCTATGTTAAAATAAGATCAAAGGAGTGTGGAAATAATGGAGTTGAACGCATACATTGGCAGGGCAGGGACAGGCAAATCTCATCATATGATTGATAATATTAAGCAACAAATGAAAGAGGATCCTCTAGGTGATCCAATTGTTTTAATAGCACCAACACAGAGTACTTTTCAATTAGAACAAGCATTTGTTAATGATAAAGAATTGAATGGAAGTCTAAGAACTGAAGTGCTTCACTTTGAACGCTTAAGTTATAGAGTTTTTCAAGAGGTTGGAGGATTAACTGAAGAACGACTAACGCAAGCGGCTACCGAGATGATGATTTATGATTTAGTTCAACAACATCAATCGGAATTAAAACTATATCAATCACAAGTAAATTATTATGGTTTTAGTGAGAAGTTAAGTGAACAAATTCAAGATTTTAAGAAATATTCTGTTACGCCAGAACATTTACATACATTTTTGCAAGATAATGACTTGAAGACGAGAACTAGACATAAATTAGAAGATATATCGCTTATTTATCAGTATTTTGAGGAACGCATAAATGGCGAATTTATTACTTCAGAGGATAGTTTAAATCATTTTATTAATATTTTAAGTCAATCAGAATGGATTAAAAGAGCAGAGGTATACATAGATGGATTCCACAACTTCTCTACATTGGAGTATCAAATTATTAAAGCACTCGTTCAAAGCGCCAAAAAAGTTACTGTTCTTTTAACAACTGATGGTAATGAAGATCCATTTAGTTTATTTAGAAAACCATCAGAGGTATTAACGCATCTAAAGGAAATTGCCAATGATTTAAACATAGAATTACAACAACAATTCTTTAAACAACAATATCGTTTTAACAATAAAGATTTAATACAACTGGAACAACAATTTGACGCATTGCAAATTAATCCTATCGCTTACGATGGTAATATTAATATTTTAGAATCCTCAAGTATACGTGAAGAAGTTAATGAAGTAGCTCGCCAAATTATTAAAGATACACGTGATAAACAATATAGATATCAAGACATTGCTATCTTGTATCGTGATGACTCTTATGCATATTTATTTGACTCTGTTCTTCCACAGTATGATATTCCATTTAATATCGACACTAAAAGATCAATGACACATCATCCGATCATGGAAATGGTACGCTCACTTTTGGAAGTTATTCAAACAAACTGGAATATTAGTCCTATGATGCGTTTAATTAAAACCAATATTCTATCTAATCACTTTAAGGATAGTGCATATTTAATTGATTTATTAGAAAACTTTGTCGTTGAACGTGGTGTTTATGGCAAACGTTGGCTTGATGAAAAACTGTTTAGTATTGATAACTTTACGAAAATGGGACGTAAAGAACATAAATTAACTACTGAAGAACGAGAAGATTTCGAGCAAGTAGTTCATTTAAAGAATGATATTATTGATAAAATATTAACTTTTGAAAAAGCAATGAACGAAGCAGAAAATGTGAGAGGTTTTGCGACAGCTTTCTATGAGACAATGGAGGCATTTGATTTACCTAAATATTTAATGACTCACCGTGACCAATTAGACGTCGATGGTCGTCATGAAGAAGCTGAAGAAATAGATCAAATTTGGAATGGTCTTATTCAAATTTTAGATGATTTAGTCACTGTATTTGATAATGAAGAAATGACTCTTAAACGCTTTTTAGAGGTATTTGATATTGGTTTAGAACAATTAGAATTTGTAATGATTCCTCAAACCCTCGATCAAGTGAGTATAGGGACAATGGACTTAGCGAAAGTAGACAATAAAAAGCATATTTATATGGTTGGAATGAACGATGGTGCTATGCCGCAACCGGTTTCTTCTTCTAGTCTTATAACTGATGAAGAAAAGAAAGTGTTTGAACAACAAGCACAAGTTGAATTAAGTCCTACATCAGATATCTTACAAATGGATGAAGCGTTTGTTTGTTATATTGCAATGACACGAGGCAGTGAACAAGTTACATTTTCATATAGTTTAATGGGTGCACAAGGTGAGGATAAAGAAAAAAGTCCATTTATTGACCAAATACAAGGGTTGTTCAATGGATTAGATGTAACGAATATTCATTATCAACATAATGCACAACCTTTATCGTTAATGGAGCATCCACATCAAACTAAAGTCGTCTTATTCGAATCTTTAAAATCTTGGCTAGAGGCAGAGATGGTTGCTGATGTATGGGTTGATGCTTATCAAGTCATGCGTGATAATGACAAATTGAATAATGGTTTAGAGTACCTATTAACTGCGTTGACATATGACAACGAAACAGTGAAATTAGATGAACCATTGGCTGCATCTTTATATGGTTCAACAATTAACGCAAGTGTATCTAGATTTGAAGGGTATAATGATTGTCCGTTTAAACATTATGTTAATCATGGTTTAAGGTTAAATGAGCGAACGAAATATAAGCTTGAAAATTTTGATTTAGGAAATATTTTCCATACAGCATTGAAGTATATTTCGGATAAGGTAGATGGAGACTTTAAAAATCTTGATAATAAGAAGATACATGCTTTAACTGTTGAAGCTTTAGAGAATGTTTTACCTCAAGTCCAATTCAATCTCATGGATTCAAATGCATACTATCGGTATGTGTCAAAACGAATTGGTGTCATTGTCGAAAGTACTTTGAAAGCATTACGCTATCAAAATAAAAATACAAAGTTCAAACCACAACGTTTCGAAGCAGGGTTTAGAAAGAAACCGAACAACAATGAAGAACTTATTGCGCAACCATTAATTACAAAACAAGGCATTCCAGTTAATATACGAGGACAAATTGATCGTATAGATGCTTACACTAAAGATGATAAGAGCTACATTAATATTATTGATTATAAGTCATCTAATCCCAGTGCGAAATTAGATTTAAAGAAGGTTTATTATGGTAAACAAATGCAAATGATGACTTATATGGATATTGCTTTGCAAAATGCCCAACGTCTGGGATTATCTAACGAAATTAAACCAGGTGGCCTATTGTATTTCCATGTACATGATGAACGTCTCAGTTTTAAAGATTGGGGAGAATTGGAAGATGATGCTTTAACACAGGACAAACTTGAACAAGCATTTTTAAAAGAATATAAATTACGTGGCTTAGTTAATAGCGATATGGATGTAGTAGACGCATTGGATATTCGTTTAGAAGAAATTGGTAAATCCGACATTGTTCCAGTTAGCCTGAAGAAAGATGGAAGTATTGGAAGTAGGGGGAGCAGTGTTGCTGATGAAACAACAATTTATAAATTTATCAAACATAATAAAGATAACTTTATAAAGACTGCTACAAATATTATGGAAGGTCATACCGAAGTTGCACCACTTAAATTCGATGACCAATTACCATGCCAATTTTGTAATTTTAAATCAGTGTGCCATGTGGATACTATTATTGATAGTAAACATTATCGCCATGTAGATGAAACTATAGATCCTATCAAAGCAATACAAGATGTCGAGTTAGAAAGCGGTGATCATAATGAATAACATCCCCATCAAACCTAAAGATGCTCAATGGACAGATGCACAGTGGAAGAGTATATACGCTAATGGTCAAGATGTATTAGTAGCAGCAGCAGCAGGGTCTGGTAAAACTGCTGTATTAGTAGAAAGAATTATTCAAAAAATTATTAGAGATGAAATAGATGTTGATAAGTTACTCGTTGTTACATTTACTAATTTAAGTGCGAGAGAAATGAAGCATCGTGTTGATCAGCGCATTCAACAAGCGTCAATAGAAGATCCTAGAAATGAACATTTAAAGAATCAACGCATTAAAATTCATCAAGCACAAATTTCGACATTACATAGCTTCTGTTTAAAGATTATTCAACAGCATTATGATGTCATTGATTTGGATCCTAATTTCCGCACAATTAGTGATGTAGAGAATGTGCTGTTACTTGAACAGTCTATTGATGAAGTTTTAGAAAAACATTATGATACACCGGATATTGAATTTCTTACTTTAGTAGAACAATTATCAAGTGATCGCAATGATGATAATTTTAGAGATTTGTTAAAACGTTTCTATAATTTCAGTATAGCCAATCCTTCACCGTTCGAGTGGTTGGATTCTTTAGTTGAAATTTACACGGACGATAATAAACATAAATTATATCTAGACGAATTAGAAAGATTATCGAAAATTTATATCAAAGCTGCATATCATACTTTGTTAGAAGCGGAAAATAACTTTCTGAATTGTATAGAAGCGGAAAAGCATTTAGATGTTATCAAACTAGAAAAATATAAATGCGAAAAAATGATTGAGGGTAATGTGATAAATTTTGAAGAAATCATCAATTATACCTCTGAAAAATTGCCTACAATAACTAAAAAATTAAAAGATACGAATGAAGATGAAGGTATAAGTTCTCAGTTTTTAACAAACGCTAAAGATTTTTATGATGATTATAAAAAACTATTATCGGAAGTAAAAAATAAGTATCTAATGCGTTCTTATGAAGATTTAAAAGTAGATATGAAACGTTTGGCTCCTAGAATTCAATACCTTGTACAAATCGTTAAGGATATTATTAATGACTTTGCTGAAAAAAAACGTAGTCGCAATGTACTGGATTTTTCTGATTATGAACACTTCGCTCTACAAATATTAACTGACCAAGAGGGCAATGCTTCGTCAATTGCGAAAGAATATCGATCACAATTTGAAGAGATTTTAGTAGATGAATACCAAGATACTAACCAAGTACAAGAAGCAATCATATCTAAAATTAAACGTGGTGACGAATCTAATGGAAATTTATTCATGGTAGGGGACGTTAAACAATCTATCTATAAATTTAGACAAGCTGATCCAACGCTATTTATGGATAAATATCATCGTTTCACAAAAGATGGCAATCAATCAGGGTTACGTATCGATTTATCTAAGAATTTCCGTTCACGTAATGAAGTACTCGCCACAACAAATTACTTATTTGACCATATGATGGATGAAGAAGTAGGTGAAATTGAGTACGATGCTGATGCGAGACTTTATTTTGGTGCTACTAAATATTCTGATAAATCTATGCCTCTCGAACTACATGCATTAATTCAAGATAAAAGTAGCGATAATGATTTAGAAAAGTCAGAACAAGAAGCTCGCTATATTGCTGAGCAAGTTAAATATATTATTGAACATAAACAAGTTTATGATATGAAGTCAGAAACTTATAGACAAGCTACTTTCAAAGATATCGTCATACTTGAAAGAGGGTTGAAAAATGCGCGCAATTTACAACAAGTATTTAAAGACTATAATATTCCGTTCCATGTAAATAGTAAGGAAGGGTACTTTGAACAAACTGAAGTACGTCTCGTCTTATCATTTTTAAGAACCGTTGATAATCCTTTACAAGATATATATTTAGTAGGATTGATGAGATCGGTTATATACCAATTTACGGAAGATGAATTAGCAACCATTCGAGTTCAAAGTATGAACGATGATTATTTCTATCAATCCATATTGCATTATATGAAAGATCAAGAAGCGAACCCAACGTTAGTTGAGAAATTAGAACATTTTATGGATGATATAAACATGTATCAAGAATATAGTCAATCTCATCCTGTGTATCAATTAATTGATAAGTTCTATAATGATCATTACGTTATTCAATATTTTAGTGGTCTTATTGGTGGTAAAGGTAGACGCGCAAATCTATATGGATTGTTTAATAAAGCAGTAGAATTTGAAAATTCAAGTTTTAGAGGGCTGTATCAATTTATTAGATTTATTGACGAACTAATAGAACGCAACAAAGACTTTGGTGAAGAGAATGTTATAGGTCCTAATGATAATGTGGTACGTATGATGACAGTTCACAGTAGTAAAGGTCTAGAGTTCCCATATGTTATTTATTCGGGACTTTCAAAGAATTTTAATAAAGGCGACTTACGTAAACCACTCATCTTAAATCAAAAATATGGTCTAGGTATTGATTATTTTGATTTAGAGCGAAATGTAACCTATCCGTCATTATCGTCAGTTGTCATTAAATCAATTACTGAAAAAGAACTTGTTTCTGAAGAAATGCGATTAATGTATGTAGCTTTAACGCGAGCGAAAGAGCAACTCATTCTTATTGGTACTATTGATAAGGAAGAAACATTAGAAAAACTTGAGCGATTGCCAATTTCAGGTAATCAAATTGCATTGCATAAACGGTTATCAGCAGATCGACCTTTTGATTTAATATATAGTATTTTGGCTAAATACCAATCTACATCTTTATTACCAGAGTATCAGTTTGAGAAATCCATTGATAATTTAGATGAGAGTCTGCGTCCTACTGTAGATATTAAAATTGCACAATTTGAAGAACTTTCGATTGAGGACAGTGAATCAGAACAAGAAAGTCGCGATGTTTCAGATTTAGAAGTAGAAGGCTCGCATGATGATACATTAAAGCAACAAATTAATGATCAATTATCATTTAAATATCCTTTTTTAAAAAATACGGAGAAACCATCTAAACAGTCTGTTTCAGAATTAAAGCGTCAATTAGAAACAGAAGAAAGTGGTACAAGTTACGAAAGGGTAAGACAATACCGTATAGGTGTATCAACTTATGAGAGACCTAAGTTTTTACGTGAAAATAAAAAACGTAAAGCAAATGAAATTGGTACTTTAATGCATACAGTTATGCAACATCTACCATTTAAAGAAACTCGTATGACTGAAACAGAATTGAATGACTATATTAATGAATTAATTGAAAAGCATATTATTGAAGAAGATGCAAAAAAAGATATTCAATTTGAAGCAGTTATGAATTTTATTAGAAGTGACTTGTATATGACTATTACAAAAGCTGACAAAGTTTATAGAGAGTTACCATTTGTCGTAAATCAAGCGCGTGTAGACGAAATGCCTGAATTAGATGAAGATGTGTCAATTATTCAAGGTATGATTGATTTAATATTTTTAAAGGACGGTCAATATTACTTTGTAGATTATAAAACAGATGCATTTAATAAGCGTAGAGGTATGACAGACGAAGAGGTAGGTATACAACTTCGTGATAAGTACAAAATTCAAATGAAATATTATAAAAATACATTAGAAACGATTTTAAATTCTAAAGTATACGGTTACCTTTATTTCTTCCAATTTGGTCAAATGAGTATTGAAGAAGATGTTTAATAGATTTTTAATCCAATGAATGAAGTGTGTATTAAATTTCAAAAATTTCAGACATATATATTTGTGGTTTAGCAAAGATTAAAGTTATAATATGTATTAAGATATAGATGAGGAGTTGATACTGAATGAAATTTCTATCATTCAATTATAAAGACGCTGAATCTTACGGCGTAAAAGTTAAGCGTGAAGACGCAGTTTGGGATCTTAAAAAGGTATTTGCGGAATTTGGAGAAGATGACTTCCACCCTCAAACATTATTAGAGGGATTACAACAAAACCAAACATTAGATTTCCAAGAACAAGTACGTAAAGCAGTTGTAGCGGCTGAAGATAGTGGTAAAGCAGATGAATTCAAAATTGCTTTTAATGACATTGAATTCTTACCACCAGTTACACCACCAAATAATGTTATTGCATTTGGTCGTAATTACCAAGATCACGCAAGTGAATTAAATCATGAGGTACAACGATTATACGTATTTACTAAAGCAGCATCATCATTAACTGGTGATGAATCAACAATTCCAAATCATAAAGATATCACTGATCAATTAGATTACGAAGGTGAATTAGGTATCGTAATCGGTAAATCTGGAGAAAAAATTCCGAAAGCATTAGCATTAGACTACATCTACGGATATACAATTATTAATGATATTACTGATCGTAAGGCGCAAAATGAACAAGATCAGGCATTTCTATCTAAAAGTTTGACAGGTGGTTGCCCAATGGGACCTTATATTGTAACTAAGGATGAGTTACCAACACCTGAAAATGTTAATATCGTAACTAAAGTTAATAATGATATTCGTCAAGATGGTAATACAAGTCAAATGATTAATAAAATTGATGATTTAATTGAAGAAATTTCTAAATATGTAGCATTACATCCAGGAGATATCATTGCTACTGGCACACCAGCTGGTGTAGGTGCAGGTTTACAACCGCCTCAATTCTTACAACCAGGTGATGAAGTCAAAGTTACTATTGATAATATTGGTACATTAACTACTTATATTGCTAAATAATAATTAATATTTCAAAAATGTTATAAGGATTGTCTATCATAATTAGTTCATAATAAATGATTGAATTGAGACATCTTATATTATAAGTATTTCTTAATTGTAATCAGTTAATGCAGGTGAGCCTGGGACATAAATCAATCTCCCGGGCTCTAATTATATATTGCCAGAAGTTGTCAGAAATAAAAACGCACTTGATACAAGCGTTTTAATTCAGGGGCCCCAGCAGAGAGAATTTCACATGGAAATTCTACTAAACCATTATTTTAGTTTCATATCCATCTCATATAGCGTTTAACAATACGTTCAAGTGTTTATGTGATATGATAGGTAAGTAAAAAGGTAATAAATAGTATTGGGGGAATTCGGTCTTGTTACATATGCATATTGCAAGTTGGGCGTTGACAATTATTTTATATGTAATTGCATTTTTACATATTTCAAAATCACAAGGTCCTACACCTATGTTTAAACCTTTACAAATGGCATTAAGAGTCTTTATGTTACTCACTTTATTCTCAGGGTTCTGGTTGTTAATTCAAGAATTCATGGCTGCTAGCCATGGTGGTGGGGGCAACCATATGTTGTTAACATTGAAGATGCTTTGTGGTATAGCGGTAGTTGCACTAATGGAAGTATCTATTGCCAAACGCAAGAAACACGAAGCAAGTCATGGTTTATTCTGGGCAACAATTATTTTAATAATTATTACTATGGCGTTAGGTATTATCCTACCATGGGGTCCAATTAGTAGCCTTTTTGGAATTAGTTAAAATTTAAATTATTAATGATATAGGGATAGCCCTTAAATGATTGAATTTGCTGTAATCATTTAAGGGCTATTTTTTATAAATCTCTAGCTTTGTAACCAATCATATTAACTAAATCTTTTGGATGACTGTAAGGTGGTGCGTATGCCACTTCAAATTCAGTTAATTCATCAATGGTTAATTCGCTCATCATTGCCATTGATAATACGTCAATACGCTTATCAACACCTGTTTTACCTACTGCGGCAGCACGTAAAAGACGACGATTATTTGTGTCAAAGTAAACGCGTAAGTGGACATTAGTATTTCCAGGGTAATAACCAGCATGAGTGCCAGAATTTAATTCAACCATTTGATAATCAAAATGCGTTAATTCTTCGACTTTGATGCCGACGCTTGCTAATGTATAATCGAAAAATTTAACGATATTGGTACCTAAAAAACCTTTGAAAATGATATTTTTATTACCAGCTAGTTGTTCTGCAATGACGCTTGCGCCACGATGTGCTCCCCAAGCTAATGGAACTTGTGCGGGTAGATTTACATGACGGTACGAAGAGGTAATCACATCACCCAAAGCATAAATATTTGGGATGTTTGTTTCAAACTTATCGTTAACTTTAACGAAGCCTTTATCATCTAATTCTACGTTAGATGACTCGATAAATTTCGAATTTGGATGTGTACCAACGCCTTCAATAATTATATCGTAATCTTCTTGAATGCCTGATTTAAAAGTAACCATATGATCATTAACACTTACAATTTCCTCATTTAATCGATAAGGTATGTGTCGCGAATCTAGCTCGTCAAAGATAACTTGATTCATATCTTGGTCCATCAACTTGTTAATTTTATCAGAGCGGTGAATTAGAGTAACATCTAATCCTCTAGCATATAAATTCTCCAAGACTTCTAATGAAATATAACCTGCTCCTACTACTAATGCTTTCTTAGCCTGATGTTGATCTATAAATCGATCGATGGCATCAGTATCCTCCATATTGCGTAAAGTGAATATGTAATCACTATCAAAGCCTAAAGAATTAGCACCTGCACCAGGACTCAATATTAATTCGTCATAACTCGCTTCAAATTTTTCATTCGTTTGACGATTTACTACCGTCACTGTTTGATCTTTGTCATTAATAGCAATTACTTCATGATACGTTTTAACTGTAATATCTTTCTTTTCTTTAAAGACGTCTGGCGTAATTGGTAAAACATCTTTACGTTCATTAACAATGTTACCTATAAAGTAGGGTAATCCACAATTTGCGAAACTCATGTCGCGGTCTTTTTCAAAAATAGTAATTTCACTGTCTTTATCTAAACGTCGTATTTGGCTAGCACAGGTTGCACCACCGGCGACAGCACCGACTACAATTATTTTACGCATGATACATTCCCCCAGAAAAAATATATTAAAAAAGTGAGACATTATAAAAGTATACATTTATCTAACTTTAAGAATTGTTGTTTAACCTTTATAAGGTATATTTAATTTAAAGAAATCATTTAAATAACGGCCGATACCATCATCATTATTTGAATAAGTAATATGGTTTGCAATATGTTTTAATTCATCTAGACCATTGTCCATTGCGATACCATATTTAGCATATTTAATCATTTCAATATCATTATCCTCGTCTCCGAAGGCTATAATATGTGAAGGTTCAATTCCTAAATAGTCTTTGACTTGATCAATACCACGCGCTTTACTAATCCCGCGTTTAACGATTTCGATTACTGGGAAAGGCGCTCCCCAACGTCTGTGCTCAATATTCTCTGCATAGAAACGCGTCAACATTTGCTTGATTCTAGGTATGTAAATCTCTTCTGCTTCTACTAATAACGACGTTGGTGCTTCATCTAATTCTTCTAATAAATTACCTGTTTCAATTTTAGGATTACCCATTGAAAAACCCTCAAATAATCTAGGATCATGATTATTAATAAACACGTGATCGCGAACCTCAGCAATAATATTTGTAACTTTTGCTTTTTGAAGTGTTTCGATCATGTTTCTAGCGAGGTCCACATCTAGTACCTCGTGTGTCGTTTTAAAATCATCTGATTTAGGATGATGAACATAAGCCCCATTGAAGTTTACAATAGGTGTGTCCATGTTTAATTCATGATAATAAATTTGGCTTGCACGGTATGGTCTTCCAGTCGCAATCATAATGCGATGACCTTGCTTTTTTAATGTTGTAAGTACTTGCTTAGTATAGTCGCTAATTTCTTTATTATCATTTAATAATGTCCCATCTAAGTCTAAACAAATTAAATAAGGTTTCATATATTTCTCCTTAAGCTACATATCTATAGAATAAAATACATTAACATTTCATATTAAATGTTTTTAAAATTGATACATAAATCAACTTTATAATGTTATTATAACGTCTTTATTCGCTTAGTTGTATCATAGCATTTTATTGGCGTTTTGTCGGATATTTGATATATTAGTGTAAAGATAAATAATGAGAGGTGATACTAATGGAAGAGGCATTAAAAGACAGTATCCTAGGTGCACTTGAAATGGTTATTGACCCTGAATTAGGTATTGATATCGTTAATTTAGGTTTAGTATATAAAGTGAATGTTGATGATGATGGTTTGTGTACAGTTGAAATGACTTTAACATCAATGGGTTGCCCACTTGGGCCACAAATTATCGAACAAATTAAAACAGTATTAGCTGAGATTCCAGAAATACAAGACACAGAAGTTAATATTGTTTGGAATCCACCTTGGAACAAAGATATGATGTCAAGATACGCTAAAATTGCATTAGGCGTTGGCTAATTAATCGCTTTTGAACAATAGTACACGATTAGGATGTACTATTGTTTTTTTATTTATAATAGAAACAATTTAAATGTTCATTTTCAATGCTTTTAGTGACAAAGTTAAGTTAATAAATGACATAATTGTAATATAAATTGAATTTGTTTAAGCGTTATACTACAATACATAAGAATTACAATATAAAATAATTTAAATTGTACTTGCATTTATGAAAAATAATAATAAATGGGTCAAATTATATAAAATATTATTATATTTCAAGCTTAGACATCTAAGTATAAAACTCGATTCAATCATATACATTAAAATATAAAAGTATATTAACTTAAATCATATTTTTTCATGTTGTTGATCATCGGCTTTCGTTTTATCCTGATTTTCAGTGCTTTAGTAATTAATGAATTTATTAAAATTTATTATTTAATAGGGAAAGAATGTGAACAATGAAACAAGATTTTGAAAAAGGGAAACAACGTAAGACTAAAATGCGTTACATGCCAGGTTTAGATGGACTAAGAGCAATTGCTGTCTTAGGTATTATCATTTACCATTTAAACAGGAAATGGCTTACAGGTGGTTTCATAGGTGTAGATACCTTCTTCGTTATTTCTGGATATTTAATCACAAGTTTACTTTTAAAGGAATACGAGGAGCGAGGTATTATTAGCCTTAAACAATTCTGGATTCGACGAGTTAAAAGGTTACTTCCAGCAGTTGTTGCGCTATTAATTGTCGTTGGGATTGCTACATTAATATTTGAATCACAACAAATCGTTCGAGTTAAACATGATATTATCGCTGCATTATTCTATGTGTCGAATTGGTGGTATATTGCCAAGGATGTTAACTACTTCGAACAATTTTCATTTATGCCATTAAAACACCTGTGGTCACTTGCAATAGAAGAACAGTTCTATTTGTTCTTCCCATTTGTGTTGGTCATTTTACTCTTAACGATTAAAAAATATCGCAATGTTACTTTGATATTATGGATTATTTCTCTAGTGTCTTTATTAGCGATGGTCATTATTTCACAACCCAATGTTGGGTATTCAAGAGTTTATTTTGGGACAGATACTCGCTTGCAAACGTTATTATTGGGTGTGATATTAGCATTTGTATGGCCACCGTTTAAATTAAAAGCCAATCCACCAAAAGTATTGCAACGTTCTATTGATGGTATAGGTATCTTAGGTCTAATAACACTTATCTTCTTATTCTTTACAGTGAAAGATACTAGTGCATGGATTTATAATGGTGGATTTTATCTCATCTCAGGTATGACATTATTTATTATTGCTAGTGTCGTACATCCTTCTAGTATCCTAGCAAAGGTCTTAGGTCATCGTATATTTGTTTATATAGGTAAACGCTCTTATAGTTTATATTTATGGCATTTTCCTGTCATAAGTTTTATACACATTCATTTTGTTGATGGACAACTTCCTATTTATGTGTACTTTGTTGATATCATACTTACAGTTTTATTTGCTGAGTTATCATATCGTTATATTGAAACACCATTTAGACGTGAAGGTTTAAAGGCATTTTCATTCAATTATTTAAAACGACCTAAATTTATTCGGACAATAGTGTCAATTATTGCTGTGATACCAATAGTACTATTATTCTTAGGTGTCTTCGATCGTTTTGGAAAAGATGAAATTGAAAACAAAGCAAATTCATTCAACACGAGTGATCAAGATAAATATTTAGTAAGAATGATGCCTGGGGAAAATATAAAAATCGATGGCTCAAGTAGTAATAGTAAAAGTAAAAAACAAGTTTATACTAATATTAGTCCATTACTTATTGGAGACTCAGTGATGGTAGATATTGGTGAAGAATTTAAATCTCAAGTACCTAAAGCAACCATTGATGGTAAAGTTGGTCGTCACCTACAAGAAGCGTTGTCAATAGCAGGCAATTATTCAAATTATAATAAACCATCAGATAAAATCGTTTTAGAACTAGGTACAAATGGTGATTTTACAGAGGAAGAATTAAATCAATTAATTAATAAGTTTGGTAAAGCACAAATTTACCTTGTTAATACACGTGTTCCTCGAGATTGGCAAGATAATGTTAATAAACAACTAGCTAATGCTGCTAAGAAGCATAAGAATGTAACTTTAGTGGATTGGTACCAACGTTCTGCGGGACATTCTGAATATTTTGCACCAGATGGTGTGCATCTTGAAAATAGTGGTGTAAAAGCTTTATCCGATGAAATAATCAAAGCTATAAAGAAAAATCCAAAAAACAAATAATTCATTCTAAACCAGTTTAGTGATTTTAAATCATTGAACTGGTTTTTTTATATGCAGTTTTAACGTATATTTGATGTTTATAACAGAAAAAAGTGTGATAAAACAAGTAATAAAAGAGACTCACTAATCGCTTCAAACAAGCTTGAATAGGCAGTTTGAGAAATTTTTAAAAGTTGAGTATAAGTGTTGCGTAATCATATAAGAGAGTCTATAATGTAATTAAGGTCAAAGAAAGTCAAAGTCAAAACGAACTAATTGACCTTACTCTTATCAAATATATAGGGGTGAATAAATTTGGATATTAATCAAATGACATATGCAATTCAAGGTGCATTACAAAAAGCTGTTGAATTGAGTAAAGAAAATGAATTACAAAATATTGAAATTGAAACTATATTAAAGGGAACTTTAGAAGAAACTGATAGTTTATTTAAAAGCATATTAGAACGAGCAAATATAGATACAGATGAATTAAATCAAGCGTATACAAATAAATTGAAAAATTATCCTTCTGTACAAGGAGGTAATATTCAATATGGACAATATATAGGATCTAAAGCAAATGAATTATTAAATAAAGCTGAATCATATATGAAAGAATATGAAGATGAATATATTTCAATGGAACACGTCCTTCGTGCTGCGATGGATATTGATGATACTACTAAACAATTTGTTGGAAATAAAGAAGAAGTTGTGAAAGAAATAATAACTAAAGTAAGAGGGGGAAATCATGTGACTTCACAAAATCCAGAAGTAAATTATGAAGCTTTAGAAAAATATGGTCGTGACTTAGTAGAAGAAGTACGTCAAGGTAAAATGGACCCTGTTATTGGCAGGGATGAAGAAATTCGTAACACAATTCGAATCTTAAGTCGTAAAACTAAAAATAATCCAGTATTAATCGGGGAACCTGGTGTAGGTAAAACTGCAATTGTTGAAGGTTTAGCGCAACGAATTGTACGAAAAGATGTGCCTGAATCATTACTCGATAAAACAATTTTTGAATTAGATTTAAGCGCATTGGTTGCTGGCGCAAAATTTAGAGGTGAATTTGAAGAGCGACTTAAAGCAGTACTTAAAGAAGTAAAAGAGTCAGATGGACGCATTGTTTTATTCATTGATGAAATTCATATGCTAGTTGGTGCAGGTAAAACAGATGGTGCAATGGATGCTGGTAACATGTTGAAACCGATGTTAGCACGTGGCGAATTGCATTGTATTGGTGCAACTACTTTAAATGAATATAGAGAATATATTGAGAAAGATTCTGCATTAGAACGTCGTTTCCAAAAAGTAAGTGTAAGTGAACCAGATGTAGAAGATACAATTTCAATTTTACGTGGATTAAAAGAACGCTATGAAGTTTATCATGGTGTACGTATTCAAGACCGTGCTTTAGTTGCAGCAGCTGAATTATCAGATCGATATATTACTGATAGATTCTTACCTGACAAAGCAATCGATTTAGTTGACCAAGCATGTGCAACAATTCGAACAGAAATGGGTTCAAATCCAACTGAATTAGACCAAGTTAATCGTCGTGTTATGCAATTAGAAATTGAAGAAAGTGCTTTGAAAAATGAATCTGACAACGCAAGTAAACATCGTTTAGAAGAATTACAAGAAGAACTTTCAAATGAAAAAGAAAAACAAGCTTCCTTACAATCTCGTGTTGAACAAGAGAAAGAAAAAATTGCGAAAGTACAAGAAAAACGTGCTGAATTAGATCGTAGTCGTCAAGCTCTAGAAGATGCACAAACTGAGGGCAATCTAGAAAAAGCAGCAGAATTACAATATGGTACAATACCTCAATTAGTAAAAGAATTAAAAGAATTTGAAGAAGCCTATCAAGATGAACAAGGTGACAGCGAACGCATGATTCGTGAAGTTGTTTCTGATGAAGAAATTGGAGACATCGTAAGTCAATGGACTGGTATTCCAGTATCAAAATTAGTTGAAACTGAACGAGAAAAATTATTGAACCTAAGTGATATCTTACACGAACGTGTTGTGGGTCAAGATAAAGCAGTAGACTTAGTATCTGATGCTGTTATAAGAGCACGTGCAGGTATTAAAGATCCTAATAGACCGATTGGTAGTTTCTTATTCTTAGGACCAACTGGTGTAGGTAAAACTGAATTAGCAAAATCATTAGCTGCATCATTGTTTGATTCTGAGAAACACATGATTCGAATCGACATGAGTGAGTATATGGAGAAACATTCAGTTTCTAGATTAATTGGTGCCCCTCCAGGTTATGTAGGTCATGATGAAGGCGGACAATTAACAGAAGCGGTTAGACGTAATCCATATTCAGTCATTTTATTAGATGAAGTTGAAAAAGCACATAGTGATGTATTCAACGTTTTACTTCAAATATTAGATGAAGGTCGTTTAACTGATTCTAAAGGACGCAGTGTTGACTTTAAAAACACTATCATTATTATGACAAGTAACATCGGTTCACAAGTATTACTTGAGAATGTTAAAGATACTGGTGACATTACTGAAGACACTGAAAAAGCTGTAATGGATAGCTTACATGCATTCTTTAAACCAGAAATCTTAAACCGTATGGATGATATAGTATTATTTAAACCATTATCTATTAATGATATGAGTATGATTGTTGATAAAATCTTAACTCAATTAAATATACGCTTAATGGATCAACGTATTTCAATTGATGTGTCTGATGACGCGAAAAAATGGTTAGGAGAAGAAGCATACGAACCACAATTTGGTGCAAGACCATTGAAACGTTTTGTTCAACGTCAAATTGAAACACCATTAGCACGTATGATGATTAAAGAAAGCATGCCTGAAGGTACTGTGGTAAAAGTTGATATAAATGATGATCATGAATTAACATTTGATGTACAAAAGCTTGAAAATGAATAATGAATGTTTAGGTAAACCTAGGGAGTGTGATGAGCACTTTCTAGGTATTTTTGTTTTTAAGTGCAGTTCAGTGTATTGTTGCATTCACTTGCCTTAGTTATAACTTAAACTAAATATTAGTAAGAATAAGTAATTCCTCACTTCAAAACCTTTTTCAAAGTCATGAAGGTTGTAATGTATCGCTATAATAGTAAGGGTTCATCTATATCTAGTTTAATAAAGAAAAACACTTGAAATTTGATTAATAAATTCAAATTCCAAGCGTTTTTAACGTATTGTATTATTATGTAGTAATAAGACTATCTGTTACCTGAACGGGTAAAATCATCTGGTTTAATCATGGCAGTTAGAATAGCAATTACAATTGTAAAGATAACTGCTAGAACTATTGGGGTGATAAAGTTTAATGTTCCACCGCCATTTAAACTATTTAATACAAAGTTAACCATTTGTAATAAAATGACTGCCCAAATAAAAGTTACGAGGTATTTCATACCGATGACCTCCATTATTTATATACATTCATTTTAAAGTAAAGTAATCCATTTGTATAGAGATAGCAGTTAACTGATAAAAATTTGTAATGAAATCTGTGTTTGTGAAAGGGTAACTACTTGAGTAGTGATAAAAAAATGTGTTAAATTAATACCTGGTATTAAAAAATGAAGTAAGAAGGTGTACGTTCATGAACGTAGGTATAAAAGGATTTGGTGCATATGCGCCAGAGAAAGTCGTTGATAACGCTTATTTCGAAAGTTTTTTAGAAACTTCAGATGAATGGATTTCTAAAATGACTGGAATTAAAGAGAGACGCTGGGCAAGTGAAGATCAAGATACATCTGACTTAGCATTCGAGGCAAGTAAAAAAGCGATTGAAGATGCAGGAATCACACCTGCTGATATAGATATGATTATTGTTGCAACTGCTACTGGAGATATGCCATTCCCATCGGTTGCCAATATGTTGCAAGAAAAATTGGGTACACGTAAAGTACCAACAATGGATCAATTAGCTGCATGTTCTGGATTTATGTATTCTATGATTACAGCAAAACAATATGTTCAATCAGGTGATTATAAAAATATCCTAGTAGTAGGTGCAGATAAATTATCTAAGATTACTGATTTAACAGATCGTTCAACAGCAGTCCTTTTTGGTGATGGTGCTGGTGCAGTAGTTATTGGAGAAGTTTCAGAAGGACGAGGTATCATTAGTTATGAAATGGGATCTGATGGTAACGGTGGAAAATACTTATACTTAAACAAAGATACTGGTAAACTAGTAATGAACGGACGAGAAGTCTTCAAGTTTGCGGTAAGAATTATGGGTGAAGCATCAACACGAGTGGTTGATAAAGCTGGTCTACAATCAGATGATATTGATATGTTTATACCTCACCAAGCAAACATTAGAATTATGGAATCAGCTCGAGAAAGACTAGGTATAGAGAGGGAAAAGATGAGTGTATCTGTTAATCGCTTTGGTAACACATCTGCTGCCTCAATACCTTTAAGTATTTCACAAGAATTAGAAAATGGAAGAATTAAAGATGATGACACACTAGTATTAGTAGGTTTTGGTGGTGGCCTAACATGGGGCGCTATGGTTATCAAATGGGGTAAATAGGAGGAAATAATGTATGACTGAGAATAAACGAGTTGTAATTACTGGTATGGGTGCATTATCACCTATTGGCAATGATGCCCAGACAAGTTGGGAAAATGCCTTGAAAGGTGTTAATGGAATCGATACTATTACTAGAATAGATACAGAAGATTATAATGTTCATTTAGCAGGTGAACTTAAAGATTTTAATATTGAAGACCATATTGAAAAGAAAGAAGCTCGACGTATGGATCGTTTCACACAATATGCGGTAGTGGCAGCACGTCAAGCAGTTGAAGATGCTAAATTGGAAATCAATGATGAAACTGCTAATCGCATAGGTGTATGGATTGGTTCAGGAATTGGTGGTATGGAAACGTTTGAAACAGCACATACAACACTTCAAAATAAGGGACCAAGAAGAGTAAGTCCATTCTTCGTACCTATGTTAATTCCTGATATGGCAACTGGCCAAGTATCAATTGATTTAGGTGCAAAAGGGCCAAATGGTTCTACAGTTACAGCATGTGCTACTGGTACAAACTCAATTGGTGAAGCATTTAAAATTATACAACGTGGCGATGCAGATGCGATGATAACAGGTGGTACAGAAGCACCAATTACACACATGGCACTTGCAGGATTCAGTGCTAGTCGTGCCTTATCTACAAATGATGATAAAGAAACAGCTTGTCGTCCATTCCAAGAAGGTCGAGATGGCTTCGTTATGGGTGAAGGTGCTGGTATTTTAGTGATTGAATCATTAGAATCGGCACAAGCGCGTGGTGCTCAAATCTATGCTGAAATAGTTGGTTATGGTTCAACTGGTGATGCATATCATATTACAGCTCCCGCTCCTGAAGGTGAAGGTGGTTCACGTGCAATGCAAGCAGCACTTGATGATGCAGGTATTGAAGCAAAAGATGTTCAATATCTTAATGCACATGGCACGAGTACACCTGTAGGTGATATGTATGAAATTAGAGCGATCAAGAATACGTTTGGAGATGCTGCTAATCAACTAAAAGTTAGCTCTACTAAATCAATGACTGGTCATTTATTAGGTGCTACTGGTGGTTTAGAGGCTATCTTCTCAGCATTATCTATTCGTGACTCTAAAGTCGCACCAACTATTCATGCGAATACACCAGATCCTGAATGTGATCTAGACATTGTTCCAAATGAAGCGCAAGATTTAGAAATTACTTATGCAATGAGTAACAGTCTAGGCTTTGGTGGTCATAATGCAGTATTAGTATTTAAGAAATTTGAAGATTAATTTTGAAAAATGATATTAGATCAAGGACACTAATTGATAATGTCCTTGATCTATTTTTTGTATGTAGAATGATTTATAGTAGAAATGAAATTATTATAGTCATCACAAAGTATGCAATATTACATATCAAAGCTGGAGCAATCCATGTAGATATAAAATAATGCTCCTTTTTAACTTGTTGAGGATTTAAAAATTCATCATCCGCCATTGTTCTCTTTTTTGAACGAGACGATAGTTGATATCTTATTCTTCTAAAACCATAGCTCGTTGCATCAAAAATTCCCTCTTGAACTAATAAAATGAAAAAAATGGCGATGAACATAATAAGAGATAAATAAAAAAGTGTATTAATATATGAAATAAAAGTATGATTTGTAAATATAATCCACAGTATCATAGATAAAATGGGAGTAATTATCAACCATATCATCCAGTTCCTTAAATTCTTCATAATAAAGCCCCCAGTTGACGATTTAATTTATTGTAACTTAAATTTTATAAATTATATATTCTTATTTATAGTTAGAATAAAAAAACTGTCAAAGTAATCCTTAAAATGTTTTTATTTAAACGCTTACTTTTTTAATTTTGTGAAAAATTATATTGCAATTATATGAAAATTGTATATAATATTACTAAATATTTCTGAAAATTTTGAAGGGAATGTTAATTTTGAAAATTCAATAAGGGGGTTATTTAATGACGCGATATATTTTTAAACGTTTGGGGTACATGTTTTTATCGCTTTTCATTATTATTACAATTACATTTTTCTTAATGAAATTAATGCCCGGTTCACCATTTAACGATGCGAAACTAAGTGCTGAGCAAAAGGCAATCCTTAATGAAAAGTATGGTTTAAATGATCCGGTTGCCATTCAATATCTTCATTATTTAAAGAATGTAGTAACTGGAGACTTTGGGTATTCATTCCAATATCATAATCAACCGGTATGGGAGCTTATAAAACCGAGATTGATTCCTTCTATGGAAATGGGTATTACAGCTATGATTATCGGGGTTATTTTAGGGTTAATCCTTGGCGTAGCAGCAGCTACTAAACAAAATACCTGGGTAGATTATACAACAACTATAATTTCAGTAATCGCAGTATCAGTACCATCATTCGTATTAGCCGTACTTTTACAATATGTGTTTGCGGTACGTTTACGTTGGTTCCCAGTAGCTGGGTGGGAAGGATTTTCAACAGCAGTCTTACCTTCACTAGCATTGTCCGCGACAGTTTTAGCAACAGTAGCAAGGTATATTCGAGCAGAAATGATAGAAGTATTAAGTTCAGATTACATATTATTAGCACGTGCAAAAGGTAACTCTTCTATAAGAGTGCTATTTGGACATGCATTACGTAATGCATTAATTCCAATTATTACAATTATTGTACCAATGTTAGCAGGGATTCTAACTGGTACGTTAACAATAGAGAATATCTTTGGTGTTCCAGGATTAGGGGATCAATTCGTAAGATCGATTACAACAAATGATTTCCCAGTTATCATGGCTACAACAATATTATTTAGTAC
Source organism: Staphylococcus sp. HMSC062A01 (assembly GCF_001836805.1). NCBI lineage: Bacteria > Bacillati > Bacillota > Bacilli > Caryophanales > Staphylococcaceae > Staphylococcus > Staphylococcus sp. HMSC062A01. The sequence goes on along the minus strand of NZ_KV830599.1, from coordinate 66,153 downwards.
ATTATTTATTGTTTCAATCTTTATTGTAGATATTCTTTACGGAATTATTGATCCTAGAATTCGTGTGCAAGGAGGTAAAAAATAATGACAAATGATAAATTTGAAAAGTCGTTGGATGATCATTCAAATGCGGCGATGACACATACCTCTGAAGGCATTGCAGCTTCTGACTTTGTTATTAGAGATTTAGATTTAAATAAAGAACCTGAAATGCAGCGAGAAAGTAAAAATTTCTGGGAAGATGCATGGGCACAGCTAAAACGAAATAAACTTGCTGTAATAGGGATGATTGGCCTTATACTTATAATAATTTTAGCTTTAGTTGGTCCACTAATAAGTAAACATGATTTTGCTGAACAAAATGTCGATTATCGAAATCTTCCAGCAAAAATTCCCGTATTAGACAAAGTTCATTTTTTACCATTTGATGGTACAGGTTCTGACGGTAAAGATGCTTATGCAAAAGTGGGAGCTAAAGAAAATTATTGGTTTGGAACAGATCAACTAGGTAGAGATTTATGGACACGTACATGGAAAGGCACTCAAATTTCTCTAGTTATTGGTATTGTGGCTGCCTTATTAGATATTTTTATCGGAGTAGTATATGGCGCTATTTCAGGATTTTTTGGTGGGCGAGTAGATGATGTAATGCAACGTATTTTGGAAATCATTGCTTCAATTCCAAACCTTATTGTAGTAATTTTATTCGTACTTATTTTTGAACCTTCTATTTGGACGATTATACTAGCCATGTCAATCACAGGTTGGTTAGGAATGAGTAGGGTTGTTCGTGGTGAATTCTTAAAATTAAAAAACCAAGAATTTGTAATGGCATCAAGAACTTTAGGCGCATCAAAAGTCAACTTGATTTTCAAACATATTCTCCCTAATACATTAGGGGCTATAGTAGTAACATCTATGTTTACTGTCCCAAGTGCGATTTTCTTTGAAGCATTCTTAAGTTTCATTGGTATAGGTGTCCCAGCACCACAAACCTCATTAGGATCTTTAGTTAATGATGGTCGTGCAATGTTATTAATTCATCCACACGAGTTATTCATTCCAGCAACAATTTTAAGTTTATTAATTTTATTTTTCTATCTATTTAGTGATGGTTTACGCGATGCATTTGACCCTAAAATGCGTAAATAATAAAGGAGGCACACGTTATGTCAGAAAGAGTATTAGAAGTCAACGACTTGCATGTTTCCTTTGATATTACTGCTGGGGAAGTGCAAGCGGTTAGAGGCGTAGATTTTTATTTGAACAAAGGGGAAACGTTAGCAATAGTGGGAGAGTCTGGTTCTGGAAAATCAGTAACCACTAAAGCAATTACAAAGTTATTCCAAGGGGATGTTGGAAGAATAAAAAAAGGTAAAATCGATTTTTTGGGAGAAGATTTAGCTACTAAATCGGAAAGTGAATTAATCAAATTACGTGGAAAAGACATTTCAATGATATTCCAAGATCCTATGACATCACTTAATCCAACGATGCAAATTGGTAAACAGGTAATGGAGCCACTTATTAAACATAAAAATTATAGTAAATCTGAAGCAAAAAAACGTGCTTTAGAAATATTAAATTTAGTAGGCTTACCAAATGCAGAGAAACGTTTTAAAGCTTTTCCACATCAGTTTTCAGGTGGACAAAGACAAAGAATTGTTATCGCAACAGCTTTAGCTTGTGAACCTAAAGTATTGATTGCAGATGAACCAACAACAGCATTGGACGTAACAATGCAAGCTCAAATTTTAGATTTAATGAAAGATTTGCAGAAAAAGATTGATACATCAATCATATTTATTACCCATGATTTAGGTGTAGTAGCTAATATTGCAGATAGAGTAGCTGTTATGTACGGAGGACAAATGATTGAAACAGGGAATGTTGAGGAAATATTTTATGACCCTAAGCATCCTTATACATGGGGATTATTATCATCAATGCCTGATTTAACTACTAGTAATGATACAGAACTAATTGCTATTCCAGGAACACCACCTGATTTACTTCATCCTCCTAAAGGAGATGCATTCGCACGTAGAAGTCAATATGCTTTAGATATTGATTTTAAACAAGAGCCACCATGGTTCAAAGTGTCACCAACACATTTTGTTAAATCATGGTTATTAGATGAGAGAGCTCCTAAAGTAAAACCACCAGAAATGGTAGTAAAAAGACATCGTCAAATGCCGAATAATTACGACAAACCACGTCAAGTAGAAAGGGTGTCGTTCGATGGATAAAAATAATGAAGTATTATTAGAAATTAAAAATTTAAAACAATATTTTAATGAAGGTAAACGTAATGAAGTAAGAGCAATTGAGGACATATCTTTTGATATCTATAAAGGGGAAACATTAGGATTAGTTGGAGAGTCAGGATGTGGTAAATCGACTACAGGTAAAGCAATTATAAAGCTAAATGATATTACAAGTGGAGAAATTTTATATGAAGGACAGGATATTCAAAAAATTTCTAAACGTAAAGATTTATTAAAGTTCAATAAAAAGATTCAAATGATTTTCCAAGATCCATATGCATCACTTAACCCTAGATTAAAGGTCATGGATATCGTTGCAGAAGGTATTGATATACATAAATTAGCAAGCAGTAAAAAAAACCGTAAACGTCGTGTTTATGACTTACTTGAAACGGTAGGTTTAAGTAAAGAACATGCGAATAGATATCCACACGAATTTTCTGGTGGACAACGTCAACGTATCGGTATCGCGCGTGCGCTAGCAGTGGAACCAGAATTTATTATTGCGGATGAGCCTATTTCAGCTCTAGACGTATCAATACAAGCTCAGGTAGTTAATTTAATGTTAAAACTTCAACGAGAAAGAGGAATTACCTTCTTATTTATTGCCCATGATTTATCAATGGTTAAATATATTTCTGACCGTATTGCGGTAATGCATTTTGGGAAAATTGTTGAATTAGGTTCAGCTGACGAAATTTATTATCACCCATTACATGATTATACGAAATCATTGTTATCAGCGATTCCTCAACCTGACCCAGATAGTGAGAGAACACGTAAACGTGTAGCATATCAAGAAGATGAATCTAAAAATTCTGAGCGAAAACTTCAAGAAATAAGACCAGATCATTATGTTTTTGTAACTGATGAAGAAGCTGCTCAATTAAAACAAGAACATCAAACGCAAAGTGTTTAAATGCAGGGGAAGGAGGATGAATTTACTATGAAATCTTTAAAATATATAGCAACTTTATTAATAGTGGTTTTAGTACTTTCAGCTTGTAGTAATAATAAAAGTTTATATTCAGATGATGGCCAAGTCTTTAGAAAAGTTATTACACAAGATATAAGTACTTTAGATACGGCATTAATTTCAGATGCAGTATCAGGAGATATAGCTGGCCAAGCATTTGAAGGCCTATATTCAATTGATAAAGGCGATAAGGTTACTTTAGGTGTAGCTAAAGAAATGCCTAAAAAAAGTAACGGGGGCAAAACTTTAACAATTAATTTAAGAAAAAATGCTAAGTGGTCTAACGATGACCCAGTAACTGCGGATGACTTTGTTTATGCATGGAGAAAAGTTGTGGACCCCAAAACAGCATCTGAATTTGCTTACATAATGAGTGATATTAAAAATGCAGATTTAGTTAATTCAGGAAAAAAACCAGTGAGTGAATTAGGAATTAAAGCACTAGATAAATATAAACTTCAAGTTGAATTAGAAAAACCTGTGCCTTATATAAATGAACTATTGGCTTTAAATACTTTTGGTCCTCAAAATTCTAAAATTGCCAAAAAATACGGAGAAAAATATGGTACAAAAGCCGATAGAGCAGTATATAATGGGCCTTTTAAAGTAATTAATTGGCAAGTGGAAGATAAAATTCAACTTGTTAAAAATGACAAGTATTGGGATAAAAAGAATGTTAAATTAGATAAAGTAAATTATAAAGTACTAAAAGATCAACAAGCTGGTGCATCATTATATGATACAAATTCGGTTGATGATACAATCGTAACATCTGAGCAGGTTAACAAATATAAAAATAGTAAAGCATTGAATCATCGTTTAACTGCTGCTACATTCTATATTAAAATGAATGAAAAAACTGTTCCGGAATTTAAAAATAAACACATAAGATTAGCTATTGCGCAAGCTATTAATAAAAAAGGATATGTAAAATCTGTTTTAAATGACGGTTCTTTAGCCTCAGATAATTTCACTGGTATTGGAACTGCTAAAACACCAGACGGCAAAGATTTCGCAAGTACAGTTTCATCTCCATTAAAATATGATACCAAAGAAGCAAAACAAAATTGGGAAATTGCGCAAAAAGAATTAGGTAAAAAAGAATTTACTTTTACTATGAATACTCAAGACACCCCAGCAGCGAAGATTGCTGCTGAATATATAAAATCGCAGATTGAAACAAATTTACCTGGTGTTACTCTAAAAATTAAACAAATGCCATTTAAACAAAAAATAACTCTAGAGTTAGCAAATAATTATGAAACGTCATATTCAGGGTGGAGTCCTGACTATCCAGACCCAACGGCTTTCTTGGAAATAATGACAAAAGGTAATGCTCAAAATAATACTGATTGGGGTAACGAAGAATACGATAATCTTATCAAAGAAGCTAATGGTTCTTTACTACGTGAATCTGATAAGAGAAATGAAGCTTTACAAAAAGCTGAAAGTATTTTACTTCACGACGCACCAGTTGCACCTATATATCAAAAAGGAGAAGCACATTTAACTAATCCACAAGTTAAAGGGTTACAGTATCACAAAGTAGGCCCAGATACTACACTTAAGCACGTGTATATCGATAAATCTATTGATCGTGAAACAGGTAAAAAAAAGAAAAGTGAATAATAGAAATAGCCATGGGAATGATTTCCATGGCTATTTCTATTACTAATGTATTATCTTTTACGTCCCAATCCCATGGCACGTTCCATTTTTTTCAATGTTTTGAATGACGCTTTTTGAGCTTTATCGCGACCATGATCTAGGATTTCATCTAGTTTATCTGAATTGTAAAATTCATTATATTTTTCTTGGAAGTTAATTAAGAAATCTTTGACGATTTCTGATAAGTCTGTTTTGAACTTACCGTATCCTTCATTTTCGTACTTAGCTTCTAAATCTTTAATAGATTCATTTGTTAAGCTAGAGTATATTGTTAATAAATTTGAAATACCTGGTTTGTTATCACGATCAAATTTAATAATTCCATCTGAATCTGTTACAGCACTTTTAATTTTCTTTGCTGCCACATTAGGCTCGTCTAGTAATGAAATAAAGTTTTTCTGATTATCATCACTTTTACTCATTTTCTTCGTTGGGTCTTGTAAACTCATGACGCGACCACCTACTTTAGGCATACGAATTTCTGGTTTAACCAAAATGTCATTATAACGACTATTAAAACGTTCGACTAAGTTACGTGTTAATTCCATATGTTGCTTTTGGTCTTCACCAACTGGAACAATATTAGTATTGTATATCACAATATCTGCAGCCATTAATGGTGGGTAAGTTAGTAAACCTGCTGGAATACCATCAGTACGTTTTTGAGCTTTATCTTTATATTGAGTCATACGTTCAAGTTCTCCAACACTTGAAATTGTTGTGAGCATCCAACCTGCTTGCACGTGTGCTGGTACTTCAGATTGTATAAATAAGGTAGCTTTTTCTGGGTTTATGCCAGATGCTAAATAAATAGCCGCAAGTTGACGGATTTGTTTACGTAACTTGATTTTATCTTGTGGCACAGTAATTGCATGTTGGTCGACGATGCAAAAATAACAATCATAATCATTTTGAACATCAGCAAATTGTTTTAATGCCCCAATATAATTACCAATTGTGGGTATTCCACTAGGTTGAATTCCTGAAAATAATGTCTCCATATTAGATGCCTACTTTCTTAGTTTTAATTCATATTATTTAAATTATAACAGTATTTCTTTAAAATGTAAGTTATGTTAGTATGTAGTTATACGTTAATTCTGAATTTTTAAATTTAGGTTTTTAGAAAATTTGAGATTTCTCAGAAAAATTAGGGTTTTCTCATTTAATTTTAATGTTAGTTGGTTATACTAGTATTGTAAGGTTAAGAGGACTAAATAAATTATCATTTCTTAATCAATAAATTCAAAAATAATGAATAATATTCATTCAATAGGAGAGTGAGATGTATGGTAACATTATTTACTTCACCAAGTTGCACATCTTGCCGTAAAGCGAAAGCATGGTTACAAGAACATGACATTCCATATACGGAGCGTAACATTTTTTCTGAACATTTAACAATTGATGAAATCAAACAAATTTTAAAAATGACTGAAGACGGTACTGACGAAATTATTTCTACTCGTTCTAAAACATACCAAAAATTAAACGTTGACATTGATTCTTTACCACTACAAGATCTTTATGCGATCATTCAAGATAATCCAGGACTATTACGTCGTCCAATTATTCTAGATGAAAAACGTTTACAGGTTGGCTATAACGAAGATGAAATCAGACGTTTCTTACCTAGAAAGGTTCGTACTTTCCAATTACAAGAAGCGCAACGTCTTGTTGATTAATTTTAAAATTTAATTGAAGATTATAATAATATGAAACAGCACTATTTTAGTGCTGTTTTTTGTAACTAAAAAAGGGAATATGTTAGTATATATAACGATTGTAAAATAGTTAAATTTAATCAAACAAATAGATTGTAATTTCCACTACGTTCTAATACAATATGGTTACTATTCATCGACTGTAAGGAGTGAGATGATATGAGAATAGAACGCGTTGATGACACAACAGTCAAATTATTTATAACTTATAGTGATATTGAAGCTAGAGGATTCAGTCGAGAAGATTTATGGACTAACCGTAAGAGAGGCGAAGAATTCTTCTGGTCAATGATGGATGAAATCAATGAAGAAGAAGACTTCGTAGTTGAAGGACCTCTTTGGATACAAGTACATGCCTTTGAAAAAGGTGTGGAAGTTACGATTTCTAAATCTAAAAATGAAGAAGCTATGAATATGTCTGATGAAGATGCAAACGAGCAATTTGAAGAACAAGTTAACGAATTACTTGCAAATACATTAGAAAATGAAGAGAGCATTGAAGATTTATTCGAACAAAGAGCACAACAACAAAAGCACTCTCATAAGTCTGAACAAAAACAAACGAAACAACGTCCGAACATAAGAACAGTTATCGTTAAATTTGATGATTTAGAGCAAGTTATTAGTTATGCATATCACCATAATTTATCAACTGATGAATTTGAAGATTTATTATATATGAATGACAATAAATATTACTATGCTATTCACTTTGATGAATCAGTCAGTCAAGAAACGATTAACGATAGTTATAGTCAGATGTTAGAGTTTGCATATCCAACAGATAAAACTGAAGTATACTTAAATGATTATGCTAAGATTATTATGAGTCATAATGTAACTGCTCAAGTGAGACGTTATTTCCCAGACACAGTTGAATAATGAAAGTTTTTACCGAGGCAATGAATATTGCTTCGGTTTTTTTGTGTTGAGAAGAAAAATCACCATTTCATACGTTTATTCTTATGAGGTGAGTGAAATTTATGTTAATCGCTATAAATCAACAAGGCGAGCAAGTATATGCACATCGTGCAAAGAAACAAGACAGCTATTTTTGTCCGCATTGTAGCGCACAACTACTATACAAATGTGGCCCCAAAAAAATCCCGCATTTCGCGCATAAGGTTGATAGCGTATGTTATTGTGCAAAACAAGAATCCGAACAACATTACTTTGTAAAGTGTTTTATTGCGAAGATGTTATCACAACTACATTATCACGTTCAAATTGAACCTTATTGTCCAACTATTCAACAATACCCAGACATACTAGTGAATTCAAAATATGTAATTGAAATTCAATTTTCTAGAATAGGTATTGAAGAGATCATAGAACGAACAAAGGGATTTAAACAGCTGAATATGGAAGTCATTTGGTTAATTCAAGATTGTCGATATCATATGGGAAGGCTATATCTCAATTCATTTCAAGCACATTTTATTCATCCAATTAACAGGTGTTTATATGTATGGAATCAAAAGAACAAGTGTGTTGTTTTATATAGTCAAATTCAGCATATTGGTGGCAGACAATTTATCGCAAAACAAACAGTAATTAAAATCAATGAATTAGTGAATCAGATTAGTATAATGCCTACGCCATATCAACACATTTTCAAGCTAACTAAATCTGAAATACATTATTACTTGAATCAATGTAGAAGGAAAAATTCTGTCCTTGAACCATCGTTAAGCGCAATGTACCAGTTAAGATTAACAGATGAGGCTATTTATCATAACTTCGGCTACATATTCCCTTATCAACTCTATATTGAGAATCATCCAGTTCAGTGGCAATTACAATTTAAATTATTTAATGAACAAGAGTGTGATGTACATCAGCGTTTAAAAGCCTTTCTTAAATTTAGACAGATGTACCTTAACACTATTTCTATGGATTGTGTTGTCTCAGAACTCATTAATCATTACATTAAATATAGTTAAAACGTGCAATTTATAGGGAATAATGAGAAAATTATAACATTAGTTATTATAGGAGGTTTACTATATGAGTCAACAATTAACAAGAGAAAAGCAAGAACGTAAATATCCAAATGATACGTGGGATTTAACAACGATTTTTAAAAGTGATGAAGCTTTTGAAGAAGCATTAAAAGAGGTTGAAGGTTATCTAGGTAAAGAAGAGCAATTTAAAGGGCACTTAGCAGATAGTGCTGATACATTATATGATGCGCTTGCATTAGAAGATGAAATTGGTACTAAACTAGAGAAAGTATATGTCTATGCACATTTAAAACAAGACCAAGATACTTCAAACGATAAATATACAGGATTCGAGTCACGCGCACATCAACTTATAATTAAAATTAGTTCAGCATGGAGTTTCTTAGTACCAGAAATTCTTCAAATTGATGAAGATAAACTTCAATCATTTATCGAAACTAACGACAACTTAAAACGTTATGAATTTGATTTAAAACTTATCAATGAAAAACGACCACACATTTTAGATGCCGAGCAAGAGAAATTACTTACTGAGGCTCAAGATGCCCTATCTACACCAAGTAATGTGTACGGTATGTTTAGTAATGCAGATTTAGAATTTGAAGATGCAGTAGATAAAGATGGTGAAAAACATCCATTAACACAAGGAACTTTTATCAAATATTTAGAATCTGATGATCGCGAGTTACGTCAATCAGCATATAATAATTTATATAAAGCTTACGGTGCTTATAATAATACTCTAGGTTCAACATTAGCAGGGGAAGTTAAGAAGAATGTCTTTAATGCTCGAACACATAACTATAAAACAGCTCGTGAGCGTGCGTTAAGTAATAATCATATACCAGAAGAAGTTTATGATAATTTAGTAAAAACTTTGCATAAATATTTACCGTTATTGCACAGATACACGAAACTAAGAAAAGAATTATTAGACGTTGATGAGCTGAAAATGTACGATTTATATACGCCAATGGTTAAGGACGTTAAATTCGAAATGCCTTATGAAGAAGCAAAAGAATGGATGTTAAAAGCGTTAGAACCTATGGGTGAAGAGTACCTTGATGTAGTAAAAGAAGGTTTGAATAATCGATGGGTCGACGTTTATGAAAATAAAGGCAAACGATCAGGCGGTTACTCATCTGGTGCACATTTAACTAACCCATTCATTTTATTAAATTGGTCAGATACTGTATCTGATTTATATACGCTAATTCACGAATTTGGTCATTCAGCACATAGTTATTTCAGTCGTAAACATCAACCATCTAATTCTAGTGATTATTCAATCTTTGTTGCTGAAGTTGCATCAACTTGTAATGAAGCATTACTAAGTGATTATATGGATAAACATTTAGACGATGAACGTCGTTTATTATTATTAAATCAGGAACTTGAAAGATTCAGAGCGACTTTATTCCGTCAGACTATGTTCGCAGAATTCGAACATAAAATTCATCAAATTGAAGAAGCAGGCGAACCATTAACTGCAACACGTATGAATGATGAATATGCTAAATTGAATAAACAATACTTTGGTGATGTTGTTGAAACAGATGACAATATTAGCAAAGAATGGTCAAGAATCCCTCATTTCTATATGAATTACTATGTATATCAATATGCTACCGGATATAGTGCAGCACAAAGTTTAAGTCATCAAATTTTAACTGAGGGTAAACCTGCAGTTGAAAGATATATTAATGAATTCTTGAAAAAAGGAAGTTCTAATTATCCAATTGAGATTCTGAAAAATGCCGGTGTGGATATGACTTCACCAGAACCTATTGAGCAAGCTTGTGAGGTCTTTGAACAAAAATTAGATGCTTTTGAAAAACTTATGAAAGCTTAGAATGACTGTATCCGTTTACAATATGTCAAGTTTGTGACAATTTTGAAATAAGGGGTCTTTAATATTGAAATACCTATATTAGCGTGTTATATTATGAGCATGAAATTAATCACATAACAAACATACCCCTTTGTTTGAAGTGAAAAATTTCTCCCATCCCCTTTGTTTAGCGTCGTGTAATCAGACACGGCGTTTTTTTATGCTCTTTTTTAATAACTACCACTATCAATTAATTCCCCATTGTTGATAAATTTTATCATTGTACTTCGACGCCATTACTATACATTGCAATTGATTTATATAACAATAATAGAAACAGAGTCGTTCAATTTTAAATTGATGGGTACACAAAAATAAGCCATCCAATGCATGAATATAATCATCATTGAATGGCTATTGTTAGCTATCCTATATTCTAGGCATTTTTGATTGCCAAAAATCTCCTTCAGGATATTGAAGTTTTTCTACTTTTTGTTGTAACGCCAATTTCTTAAGTTCTTTTGTCATTAACTTTTCGGGCCACTCATATATGGTCAATAGTTCTTCCATAGTAACGAGTTGTTTCTTTTGAATATAATGCTCAATTTTAGGTGGAAGATTTTTTTCAATTGGCGTACCCATTAATTCATTAATAATATATGTGTAAATGTGATATGGATATAATCCTTCTACTTTCAGGCCTTCCTCATGAATATCTTCACTGAAAAATACGAGTGAAGGTGCTTGCTCAATTTCCATTTCTCGAGCAATGTGTAAATCTATTTTTAAACTTTCGGTTAATTTGCTTTTTTGTAAATCTTCTTTGAATTCATTGTAATCTAAACCTGCATTAATGATGCAGTCACAAATCATTTCTTCCGTAATAATATCCTTCTTAGGAATAATTTCATTTTGCATTAAATGGATGAAACGTTCCGCTCTTAAACGACCTTGTAATTCAGCCGCTTTATAAGCTAAGGCGATATTATCAAAATCAGATGTACTTTGTGCTTGGCACTTAGTAAGTACTTTCAATGAAGGGTTTAGAATATGTCTGATACGGATATATTGATTATATTCAATTCTTAATTTAGAAATAATCGCTGATAATTTAAAGCAATCTGTATTAAATGGATCAAAAAATGAATAAATTTCAATTTTATTTACAGGTGACAGATTAGCATCTTCACGACTTCTATTGTCTACAATTTTTAGTTCTTCAGCCATGTTTTACTCACCTTCAATTATATTTAGGAATTTACCATGTGGTTTGCGGTTAGACGTAAACGTTCATATAAATAGTCTCCAACACCAGCTGGAAACTGTGCTTCGGTTATTGCAGTATGCATATTTTCTAACCATGCATCTCTCTCATAAGTTGTAATTTTAAATTCCATATGTCTTTTTTTTAACATCGGATGTCCATGTTCTTTAGTATATAGGTTCGGTCCACCTAGAAATTGAGTGAGAAATTGCTTTTGTTTTCTACTCGTTTCAGCAAAATCTCCAGGGAACAAATGATTGATTCTGTCATCTTTCTCAACTAGAGCATAGAAATGATCAATCATATTATAAAGTGCTGTTTCACCTATAATATCGTATGGCGTTTTAGACATAATATCACCAATTTCCGTTAATATATTACTAATATAACATGAATTTTTACATTTAAAAGTAATTTGACTTTTTACAGCGACGTACTGCTACTTGTCAATTTGATTCTTATAGTCAAAGAAACGTTGAACTTTATTGTTAGGTACGGTGTGCTTAAGATTAAATTCTTCTAATAAACTATGGAATTTTTTCAATCCATTGTTATAGTCAGTAACTTCAAATTCTAACTCATAATCAACTTTGTCGAAATAATCACTTCGATCTAATACTAACAATTCATTTTTATAGTTCGTTTCTAAACGAGCTGTTCTCAATGCGCCTAATATAGTTAATTCATTGTCATTAATACCATATGATTCGACAATTTCTCGTATATCTTCTGGTAGTGAGTTATTGGATATTATATCACCTGTTTTAGGTATATATTTGACCATATGATTATATTCCATCAAACCTACGTCGGCTGGCACTTTTAAGGTCATTTCATATGTGTCGTTTTTAACACGGATTCGTAATGCAGATTTATGATCTCGCAATATGAAGTTAGGAGTATCAATATAGTAGTTTATTTGAATAAAAGGTTCTTTATGTTCAAAAAAAGTATATTTAAATTTATCGTACACATCTTTACTTAGTAATTGTTTGAATTCTATTTCATTATTTGCTGCCATAATTTGCACCTCTAAATCCATTTATTTTAGTTCATTATGACTGAGTTATATAAATATTTAAAGTAATTATATATGAATGAAAGAGTAAATCTGAGTACATAAGTATAGTTTATAAATTGATTTGATTTGTCACAACATAATGAGCTTCGTTCAATAGTGTATAGACGAGTAAGAAGTGCATTTCAAACGTGTGTTATACAGTTAAATTATGTTAAACTAATAAAGAATAATAAGGAGGAACAAGCATGCGTATTTATGTAAATGAAATTAAAATTAAAGATGATGGCATTTATTGCTACTCAGAAGATCCAACTGATGGATTAGTAGAAGTAGGACAAATGCTTGTTGATAGTGATAATTACGGATTTGCCTACTTATTAGATGACGGACAATCATATGATTACTTGATTTTCGTTCAAGAAACATGGTCCATGTTGCATGAGAATAGAGGCAAGAAACTAATAGTAAACGATGACTTGGTTTTAGAACATTTTCAAGAGGAATTAGATTACATACTTGAGAATGTTGAAGGAAATAATAACTATGGTAAGGAGTTTGTTTCAGCTGTTGAAGAAACTTTTGACCTAAAGTGAAGCGGAGTGAAACAATATGAATCAATGGGATCAATTTTTAACACCATATAAACAAGCCGTTGATGAATTAAAGGTAAAATTAAAAGGTTTGCGTAAGCAATATGAAGTTGGAGAAGATGCTTCACCCATTGAATTCGTTACTGGTCGAGTAAAACCAATTACGAGTATTATTGATAAGGCGAATAAAAGGGGGATACCATTTGATAGACTACGTGAAGAGATGTACGACATTGCTGGTCTTAGAATGATGTGTCAATTTGTGGACGATATCGATGTGGTTGTTAATATGCTTAGACAACGACAAGATTTCAAAGTGATTGAGGAACGTGACTACATCAATAACACAAAACAAAGTGGTTATCGTTCATATCATGTGATTATTGAATATCCAATTGAAACATTAAACGGTCAGAAAGCTATTTTAGCGGAAATACAAATACGAACATTAGCAATGAATTTCTGGGCTACAATTGAGCATACATTAAGATATAAATATGACGGGGATTATCCAGCGGAAATTCAGCATCGTCTTGAGCGTGCAGCTGAAGCGGCATATCTTCTAGATGAAGAGATGTCTGAGATTAAAGATGAAATTCAAGAAGCACAGAAATATTATTCTCAAAAACGTGCAAAAAAACATGACTAATGAGGTGTGGGGATGCGTTATACTATCTTGTCTAAAGGTGATTCAAAATCCAATGCTTTAAAGCATAAAATGATAAATCATATGAAAGATTTCCACATGGTAGAAGATTCCGTTAATCCAGAAATTGTTATTTCTGTAGGTGGAGATGGAACTTTATTACAAGCCTTTCATCAATACAGCCACATGCTTTCTCAAGTGGCATTTGTAGGTGTACATACAGGACATTTAGGTTTTTATGCTGATTGGTTACCTCATGAAGTTGAGAAATTAATTATTGAAATTAATAACTCTGAATTTCAAGTCATTGAATATCCATTATTAGAAATTATTGTCAGATACAATGATAATGGTTACGAAACACGTTATTTAGCTTTAAATGAAGCAACAATGAAAACGGAAAATGGTTCAACACTTGTAGTTGATGTGGGCATTCGTGGTAAGCAATTTGAACGTTTTAGAGGTGACGGTTTATGTATATCAACTCCTTCAGGTTCAACTGCTTATAATAAGGCATTAGGTGGAGCACTAATACATCCCTCACTTGAAGCTATGCAGATTGCAGAAATAGCCTCTATCAATAATAGAGTATTTAGAACAGTGGGTTCACCACTTGTTTTGCCAAAGCATCATACATGTTTAATTACACCTGTTAATCATGATACCATTTTAACAACAATTGATCATGTTAGTTTAAAACATAAAAATGTCAATGGTATTCAGTTTAGAGTGGCTAATGAGAAAGTGCGTTTTGCTAGATTTAGACCTTTCCCATTTTGGAAAAGAGTACATGATTCTTTCATTGAAAGTGAAGATGGACGATGAAATTTGAATACGTGATACAGCATAATGAAATGCTTAAGTCTTTTTTGCAGCGTCATCAATATTCTAAAAAGACAATTAGCGCCATTAAACATAATGGCGCTTTAATTATTAATAACAGTCATGCAACTGTCAGAAAAATGATGATGCCAGGTGATGAGTTAACTATTGCGTTACCTGATGAAACACCTAGCTCATATTTGATTCCATCACGTAATCCAATTGAAATATTGTATGAAGATGATTATTTAATTATTGTGTCAAAACCAAACTATTTAAATAGCACTCCGTCAAGAGAACATCCGCACGATAGTTTGATAGAACGTGTACTTTATTATTTAAATGTTGGTCAGTTAATCGATACATTGATCGTACCGCATATTGTTACACGTTTAGACCGTAACACTAGAGGCATTGTAATATTTACTAAGCATGGGCATATCCATCATTTAATGACGACGAGTGCAATAGATAAAAGGTATATGTGTGTATGTTATGGTCAAATGCTATTGAATGGTGTTATAGAAGAACCGATTGCTAGAGATAGCCAGAGTATTATTACTAGGAAAGTTGATGCTTCAGGAAAATACGCAAAGACTTCATATGAAACAGTAATGGCCAAACCTGAAGCGAGCTTATGTGAAATTAAATTACATACTGGAAGAACGCATCAAATACGCGTTCATTTTAATTATATAGGACATCCTCTTGTTGGTGATGATTTATATGAAGGAAGTCATCCTGAAATTCATACGCAATCTTTACAATGCTATAAAGTGACATTCATACATCCAATTTATAATAGAGAAATTGAGATAGAAATAGATTATAAATGGCTACAAAACATTTTTGCAGAATTATAATAAGATTTGGAGGTGTTGACGTTGTCATTAGAAACAGAAAATAATGACTATAATACTGACGAAGTGTATAACCAAAATTTGTTAGATGATCTATTAAAACAAGACGATATTGATCGTTTTAGAGAAGAATTTCTAGCAATGCACGAATATGAACAAAGTGAATATTTTGAAGACACTACGAATGAAAATAGACAAAAGATATTTGAATTTTTATCACCTCAAGAAGTAGGGGAATTCTTTGAACAATTAGAAATAGATGATGAAGCATATGAGGACCTTTTTGATACGATGAATGCACATTATGCTAGTAAAGTTTTAGAAGAGATGTCTTCGGATAATGCTGTAGATATATTAAATGAACTTTCGAAACCGAAAGTAGCTAGTTTGCTAACGTTAATGAACCGTGACGATGCTAATGAAATTAAGCATCTATTACATTATGAAGAAGATACAGCTGGCGGTATCATGACGACGGAATATATCTCATTAGATGCCAATACTCCAGTTAAAGAAGCATTAATGTTAGTAAAAGAACAAGCACCAGATGCCGAAACGATTTATGTTATTTTTGCCATTAATACCGATGGACAATTAGTTGGAGTATTATCTTTAAGAGATTTAATTGTAGCTGAAAATGATGCATATATAGAGGATATAATGAGTGGGCGTGTGATTAGCGTTAATGTAGCAGATGACCAAGAAGATGTAGCTCAAAAGATGAGAGACTATGACTTTATTGCAATGCCAGTAATAGATTATCAACAACATTTACTTGGTATTATTACAATTGATGATATTCTAGATGTTATGGATGAAGAGGCAAGTGAAGACTACTCTCGTTTAGCTGGGGTATCTGATATTGACTCAACAAATGATTCTGTTGTGAAGACTGCTACTAAACGATTACCGTGGCTTATCATTCTTACATTTTTAGGAATGATTACCGCTACTATATTAGGTGGTTTTGAGGCAACATTATCACAAGTTGCATTATTAGCTGCATTTATACCTATTATTAGTGGTATGTCCGGAAATTCTGGTACACAATCACTTGCGGTGTCTGTACGTAATATCTCTACTGGGGAAATTGATGAACAAAGTAAATTTAAGGTTGCATTGAGAGAAGCGGGAAGTGGCTTGCTTTCAGGATTAGTTTGTGCCACTGTTTTATTTATTATCATCGTTGTTATATATAGACAACCATTTTTAGCACTAATAGTTGGAGGCAGTCTTACTATTGCAATGACGGTTGGTACGTTAGTTGGTTCTATGATTCCGTTATTTATGAATAAACTGAATATTGATCCAGCCGTAGCCAGCGGACCATTTATTACAACAATTAATGATATTGTAAGTATGTTAATTTACTTTGGTTTAGCAACAACATTCATGTCATATTTAACATAGGGGGACAAAATGGAGTTCTTTTCACTAGTCATTGTAGTTCTAGCAGCATTTTTTACACCAATTATTATAAATAGACTGAACATCAATTTTTTACCAGTGGTTGTAGCCGAAATCATCATGGGTATTATTATTGGACAGTCTTTCTTAAATCTAGTACATAAAGATAGTATGCTTAATATATTATCAACGTTGGGCTTTATCTTTTTAATGTTTTTAAGTGGTTTAGAGATTGACTTTAGCACTTTTAAAAAAGATAAGAGAAATCGACAAGGTACGAACAAACATGAAAAAGATGTACCAAGCCATCTTAATTTAGCGCTAACCGTATTCGCATTTATTATGATTATATCAGTAATATTAGCTTACGCGTTCAAATGGTTAGGACTCGTAGATGATGTGTTATTAATGATAATTATCATATCAACGATATCACTAGGTGTCGTAGTGCCTACTTTAAAAGAAATGAATATAATGCGTACAACTATCGGTCAATTTATATTATTAGTAGCCGTATTGGCTGACCTAGTAACGATGGTACTGTTAACTATTTACGGTGGTATCAATGGTAGTGGTAATGGTTCAGTTTGGCTTTCAGCAATTTTACTTGTATTTACTGCTATTTTCTATATACTAGGTGTTGTATTTAAGCGTATGAAATTTTTACATCGCTTAATTGGTGGTACTACACAAATAGGTATAAGAGCAATCTTTGCATTAATTATTCTATTAGTTGCACTTGCAGAGGGTGTAGGTGCTGAATATATACTAGGCGCATTCTTAGCTGGTGTGGTTGTATCCTTACTGAAACCAGATGAAGAATTAGTGCATACACTCGATTCATTTGGATACGGGTTCTTTATACCAATCTTCTTTATTATGGTTGGTGTTGATTTAAATATTCCGTCATTAATTAAAGAACCATCATTATTATTAATTATTCCAGTGCTCATTCTAGCTTTTATTATTTCAAAATTAATTCCAGTTTTCTTTATTAGACGTTGGTTTGATAATAAGACAACGATAGCATCAGCATTTTTACTTACTTCAACATTATCATTAGTTATAGCATCTGCTAAAATTGCAGAGCAATTAAATACAATATCATCTGAAATGTCAGGCATTTTGATTTTAAGTGCAATCATCACGTGTTTGTTTGTACCGATTATTTTCAAGAAAGTGTTTCCAATTCCAGATGAGGCTAATCGTAAAATTGATATTGCATTAATTGGCAAGAATCAATTGACGATTCCAATTGTGCAAAACTTGTCACCACACTTATATAATGTGACATTATATTATCGCAAAGATTTAGGAGATAAGCGTAATTTATCTGACCATATAACTGTTGTAGAAATAGCGAATTATGAAGAACAACTCCTAGAAAGATTAGGGCTATTCAATCAAGACATCGTAGTTTGTTCTGCTAATGATGATAGTCTTAACCGTGATGTGGCAAAATTAGCCAAAGCACATGATGTTAAACGCGTAATTTGTCGACTTGAAAATAGTAACGAAGATGAAGAAATGAAAGGTGAAGGTATTGAAGTATTCAGTAATTTCATTAGTAATAAAATCTTCCTACAAGGCTTAATTGAAACACCAAATATGTTAAACATTTTAAGCAATGTTGAAACATCATTGTATGAAATTGAAATGTTAAATCATCAATATGAAAATATTCAACTACGTAATTTCCCATTTGGTGGAGATATTATCTTCGTTCGAATTATTCGTAATAATGAATCAATCGTGCCTCATGGTGATACACAACTTAGATACAAAGATAGACTTATCGTAACGGGTTCAAAAGAATACGTAGATGAATTAAAATCAGATCTAGAATTTTATTATTGATTTAGAAAAATCAATAACAGGCGTCAGGGGTGGGACAGAATTCTTTTTAAATTCATGGTCCCACCCCAACTTGTTTATCTTGTAAAATTTCTTTATAAAAATCTTTCTTTCTAGGGCACCGCTCGAGAGGATGACTATAACTGAGAATACGCAATTTTTTGGCTCTCTCAGTTCAGTCAGCTTCTGCGAATTTGAAAAATAGCATCATTATATTATTTATGGACCAAGCTCTCATGTATGACCAGGTAATAATATTGCTTTATCATTATGAAGCAAAAATGGTAAAATGATAACGTTAGATTAGTCTACATTGTTTGTACAGTGAGATTAAGATATAAAAAACGATGATTAAGGAGTTATTTCGAATGATTAATCTTGAAAATAAAACCTTCGTAATTATGGGTATTGCTAATAAACGTAGTATCGGATTTGGTGTTGCAAAGGTATTAGATCAATTAGGGGCTAAACTTGTTTTCACATATCGTAAAGACCGTAGCCGCAAAGAATTAGAAAAATTATTAGAACAATTAAACCAAGAAGATCCAAAATTATATCAAATCGATGTTCAAAAAGATGAAGATGTAGTAAATGGTTTCGCTAAAATTGGCGAAGAAGTAGGCAATATTGATGGCGTTTATCACTCTATCGCATTTGCAAATATTGAAGACTTACGTGGACGTTTCTCTGAAACATCACGTGAAGGTTTCTTACTTGCGCAAGATATCAGTTCATATTCATTAACAATTGTTGCGCACGAAGCGAAGAAAATAATGCCAAACGGTGGTAGTATTGTTGCAACAACATACCTTGGTGGTGAATTTGCCGTTCAAAACTATAATGTAATGGGTGTAGCTAAAGCAAGTTTAGAAGCTAATGTTAAATATTTAGCTTATGATTTAGGCCCGGACAACATTCGAGTAAATGCTATTTCTGCTGGTCCAATTCGTACATTAAGTGCTAAAGGTGTTGGTGGTTTCAACACAATCCTTAAAGAAATTGAAGAACGTGCACCATTAAGACGAAACGTGGATCAAGAAGAAGTAGGTAAAACAGCTGCTTACTTATTGAGTGATTTCTCAAGTGGCGTAACTGGTGAGAATATCCATGTAGATAGTGGTTTCCACGCAATAAAATAATAAATTAATTCAATTACTTGGTGTGTATAGCACCAAGTTTTTTTGTTTACAAAAAGAAGTGAACTTGAATGCATTGTAAATTCAAGTTCACTCCTGAAACGTTTTTTAAATTTATATTAATCTAGTCTTTAACGTCGCTATTAGCTTTATCAATAATGCGTTGACGATATTTAAAGACATTGCTCGCAATAGTCTTAAGTACTGCATAGAGTGGTACGGCAATTAAAATAAGTGTGAAACCACCTAAATCTCCTGCGGCTAAAATAACAACAATTATTGTAAGTGGGTGAATACTTAAAGATTTACCCATAACATTTGGTGTAATCACATTACCCTCAAGTTGTTGAGCGATTAATGTAACAACACAAACCCAAATAAATGTAGTAGGACTATCTATGATACCGAGCACAGCTGCAGGTGCAAATGATAACCATGGTCCTAAGAAAGGTATTAGGTTAGCTACACCAGCAAATAGTACTAATAAAGGTGTATATGGTAAACCAATAATGGTATAACCAATATATAAAATGACACCTAAAATAACACTTACAGTCACTTGTCCTTGAATGTATGATTTTAATGTGAAGTTTAAATCTTTCATTAAGTCGACTACAAATACTTTACGTTCTCCCTTGAAAAATTTAGCAAGAGCAGGAATAAATTTTTCATGATCTTTTAACATGTAAATTAAGAAGAACGGTACCATGATAAGTAAGAAGACAGTTGAAATAAATGACGTTAAGTATGTAAATGAATTAGCCAAAATTCCAGTCATACTATCACCAATTGATTTTACAGCAGAATTAATTCTATCTGTTACATCGCTTGGAAGTTTATCCATTTGCGTAAGTGAGAAGTTAACAATTTGTTCAGCTTCTTTTTGCAGTGATGGTGTTGCTTTGATTAAACTATTCACGTTAGAGATAATAATTGGTGCTATAAATGCGACTACGATAGCAATAATAGCAATTAAACCAATAAAAATTGTAGTGATACTTGCCCAACGCGGGAAACCCCACTTTTCAAGAATACTTTGGAAAGGTAAGCAGATATAGAATAAAAATCCGCTAATCATAAATGGAAGAAATACAGAACCGATAATGGTTACAATAGGTGCAAAAACACTTTGTACTTCCATAAACAATTTAATTAGCACGAACAAGATAACTAGGGCAATTCCTGTTCGGAACCAAACTTTGTTAAGCATAAGCTTACGTCCTCCTATTTTCATTTGATCATTATTTAATTAGTATATATCAATTAAGACGCGTTAAAAAGGGAAATTTTGACTTCTAGAGAGATACACTGAGATTAATGAAGTTCATATTTAATATTGTAATTAATAAATATAGAGCTACATTTTGAAAAAAGTGTTATAACTATGTATAAATTACCAAATTTCGTGAGTATGAAACATTAGATTTTTATCAGAGATTTAAAAGTCATCATTATCTTGATACAATAAGTATATTCTATTTAGGGGGCGTCAATATTATGTCGAATTTCAAATCAGGCAAAATTAATAAATATATATTACATAGTAATATCTTAGAAAGAGATGTTACATTATCAGTATATTTGCCTGAAGATTACTCTGAATTATTTAAGTATCAAGTCATTATATGTTTTGACGGGCTAGATTTTTTAAGATTTGGAAGACTTCAACGTGAATATGAACGGTTGAGAAGAGAAGATGAAATTCAACGAGCCATTATAGTTGGATTTCATTATGAAGATGTTGATAAACGTAGAGAAGAATTTCATCCACAGGGTACTAGAAGTCATAAAACCGTACAAGCTATTGGTAAAGAATTGCTGCCATTTATTGATAAGACGTTTCCAACTTATAAAGTAGGTAATGCCAGAATTTTAATAGGAGATAGTCTTGCTGGTAGTATAGCACTTTTAACCGCATTGACTTACCCAACTATTTTCAGTCAAGTAGCAATGCTTAGCCCGCATTCAGATGAAATTGTAATAGATAAATTTAATAAGTGTATACAATATAGTGAATTGTCTATTTGGCACGCTATTGGTTTAGAAGAAGAAGATTTTGCTTTGCCAACAACTGGAGAACGTGCAAACTTTTTAACACCAAATAGAGATTTAGCAACAGTCATTAAAGACAAAGAGCTCACATATCATTATTTAGAATTTGAGGGTGGACATAACTGGAAATCTTGGAAACCGCTATTATCAGACATACTTAAATATTATTTAAGCGATGAAGTAATTACACAAGAGTCAAATGAAGTTTAATTACTTGTATTTTTAATAGTATCATCAATGCTAAGATTTAATTGAGATAATTAAATGTACAATACTACGAAATAAAATGTTTAGATAATGTAAACATTTTCAAAAAATTCTGCTAACTAATAACGTAATATATAGAATTTTGCTATAATAGTAATATGTTAAACAAAGGAGGAATTTCAATGAATATAGGATTAGCATTAATTCCGTCAAAATCATTTCAAGATGAAGTGAATGGTTATCGTAAACGTTATGATACTGAGTATGCACGTATCATGCCTCATATTACGATCAAATCACACTTTGAAATCAATGATGATGAATTAGATTCAGTAAAAGAAGAAGTTAAAAAAAGATTAGAAGGTTTTGGACCTGTAGATGTTCATGCTACAAAAGCTTCAAGCTTTAAACCAACTAACAATGTAATTTATTTTAAAGTTGCTAAAACTGATGAATTAGAACAACTTTTCAATTTATTTAATACTGAAGATTTTCATGGTGAAGCTGAGCATCCATTCGTGCCACACTTTACGATTGCTCAAGGTTTAACAAGCCAAGAATTCGAGGATATATTTGGTCAAGTAGAATTAGTAGGGGTAGACCTTAAAGAAAAAATTGAAGAACTATCATTATTACGCTATGACGAAGAAGAGGATAAATGGAAAGTGATTGATTCTTTCAAGTTAGCGTAAAATTAAATAATATGTAAAATAAAAATCTAGCTAATGTACAATGTATGATGTACATTAACTAGATTTTTAGTATTTTATCTACTTTTTATTAGAAACGATTTGCTTTGCCTCGATACTTTACAAAATAAACACCGTAGAATATCGCTAATACTAAAAAGATTGTTGCAGAAAAATAAAATGTATTATTTAAACCATTAGAAAACTGAGCGATTAAGCCTCCAAATAAAGGACCTATCATAGAACCAAATCCTTGAACACTATTAAATACGCCCCAAGTTTCTTCTTGTTCAGCGGGTTCAATTTGCCCTGCCATAAATGTATTCCATGCAGGCAATAATATCCCATACATTAAACCTATAAATATCGCTACAATCCAAACGATAAGGATATTTGTTACTAAAGATAAACCAAAGATAAACGCTGTGAATAGTATAAAGCCTGTAAAAATAACTGCATACATAAAGCCGTTACTATTTTTATCAATAATCTTAGATAAAAATAACATTGCAAAGGCACAACCGGCGCCACCTATAGCGATGGCAATGGTATACTCAATAGTACTTACGCCTACTACCTTTGTAGCATATGTAGGTAGTATAGGTAGTAATGCTGAAATAGAAGCACCTTGTAATAAAATACCAGGGAATAACACTAAGTGACGTTTCATAACATTAACGATTTGTTCTAATTGTTCACTAACAGGTTTAGTATTGTAATTTGTTAATTTAATATCAACAAAATAATACAATACCCATGCAATGACTACAACAAGTGACATCATAAATGCAAATCGAGTAGGATGTAATTTAACTAGAACATTCATAAATGCCCATCCTACGAGTAATCCTAATAACCAAGCAAAGTAAACATAGCCCATTTGTTTACCACGTTGTGCTTCCTCTACACTAGATAACATGATAACCCATATAGGACTAACAGCAATACCCAACATGATAGCACTCAAAATGATAACTATTGGATTAGTTGGGAACCAAATGACTAAGAATAAACTAATAAAAGCTAATAAAAAACCTAAGGTTAATACTAGCTTAGTACCAAATTTTTTCAAAAGAAATCCGATGACAAAATTCGTTGCCGCATCGGATATAAAGTGAATTGATAATGCCGCTGAAGTCACTGCAACAGCAATAGAGGTAACGGTTGGTAAATAATTAACGTAACTTAATACATACATTCCCCGTGCAAACTCCATTAAGAACAAAATAACGAGCATTATCTTGAAGTTCTTACTAATTCCTTTATTACTTAACGAAGAATCTGGCATATAAAGGAACCTTTCCATATATTTCTTGTTGTTGTGATGAACTGTCTAAGATATTTAATAAATCGGTACATAGTCTATAAGTTGAATGGTTAACCTTTTCTTCAGTCATTTTATTAGTCATAGCTTGTAAGCGGTACTCGTGATTTGTTAAATCAGAAACAATATCTATAGCTTCTTCAGGTGTATTCGCGATTTTGCCATATGATTTATCTTGGAAATATAATGCATTTTCAAGCTCTTGACCTGGAGCCGGATTCAAGAAGATCATTGGTAAACTACGTGTTAAACCTTCGGAAATCGTTATGCCACCTGGTTTTGTAATCATAAGTTGACTTGATGCCATCCATTCATTCATATGTTTTGTATATCCTAGAATAAGGACATTGTCATATGATTTAAATTGCATTTCTAAAGTACGTTTTAACCCTTTGCTACGACCACAAACCATTACGATTTGTGATTGTGGACTTTTCTGAAGGATGTTATCAATCATATAGTCAAATCCTTTTGATACACCAAATGCCCCGGCAGACATCAGAATAGTTGGTTTATCAGGATTTAAATTATGTTTCTTCAACCAAGCAACTTTATCGATGTCAGATTCAAATTTATCGGAAATAGGTATTCCAGTCACTTTTATATCAGAAGCAGGGATACCAACATTTACGAAATCACGTTTGGTATCGTCAGTAGCTACATAATATCTATGAGAGTTAGGCGTTATCCAGTTTTTTTGTAGACGGTAATCTGTCATAACAGTTGCGATTGGAATATTTATGTTAAATTGCTCTGTTAGCACTGACATTACTGGAGTAGGGAATGTCAATAAGATTAAGTCTGGTTTTTCTTTAAGTAGTAGATTGATTAATTTATTTAATCCATAATATTTATAAAAACATTTATCTAATTCATCAGGGCGACTATAATAAAAGTTTTTATACATATTTCTAAAATACTTAAAGCTATTGATATACCATTTTTTGCAAATAGAAGTTAAGATTGGGTGTGCTTCCATAAACAAATCATGCTCAATAACTGATAGATGAGACAAGTTCATTTCATTGAGTTGATTAACAACACTTTGTGTCACTTGTAAATGTCCATTTCCAAATGAGCCGGTAATAATCAATATCTTTTTATTTTGAGTAACCATTAATAGTCACCCTCCATTAATTTAAATTTAAAACACGCAATAACTTATTCTGATTTAACTATAGTAGCAATAAACATACTTGCATAGTTATCATAATATATATACCCTTTTTTGAAAGTATAAAATTCATTTATAGTGCATTATAGCATATTAAGGAATTTAACATCATCTTTATATAACTATCCTAGCATTAATAGATTTAAAAGTATTGAATTAAAGTGATATATATAGGAAATTTTAAAATAATTAACTATTAATTAATAATTCCTTCAATTATATTAATGAAATCTTTAGTTTGAGGTGTAAAACATATCAAGTTCGTATTAAATCTAATCAATATTTTAATGATTATAAATTTATCAACAACTTCAAAACGTGTATAATAAAATTATTGTAAAAAAAGGAGCGATACATTTTGAATGCGAATGAGTTGTTCGAAAAAATACGAGTTAAACAAGTAATAGGTACTTTAGATATAAATGTTACTGATATCACTACAGATTCACGTACCGCTAGTGAAGGGAGTATATTCGTCGCATCAAAAGGCTATACAGTTGATAGCCATAAATTTTGTCAAAATGTTGTTGATCAAGGTGCAAAAGTCATTGTGGTTAACCATCAACAAGACATTAACAGTGACGTGACGCAGGTTATCGTACCAGATACATTAAGAGTTGCTAGCCTGTTAGCACATACTTTATATGATTATCCTAGCCATCAATTAACTACAATAGGTGTAACAGGCACTAATGGCAAAACTTCAATTGCTACTATGATTCATCTTATTTATAGAGGTTTAGGTAAAGGAAGCGCATATTTAGGAACAAATGGTTTCCAAATAAATGAACATAAAACTAAAGGTGCCAATACAACACCAGAAACAGTGTCTTTAACTAAAAAGATTAAGCAAGCGGTTGATGAAAATGCGGAAGCTATGACTATGGAAGTATCTAGTCACGGTTTATCACTAGGGCGATTAAGAGGTGTAGAATTTGATGTTGCGATATTCTCAAATTTAACTCAAGACCATTTAGATTTTCATGGCACAATGGAAGCCTATGGACATGCTAAATCATTGTTATTTAGTCAACTGGGAGAAGACTTATCGAAAGAGAAATATGCAGTTTTAAATAATGATGATGATTTCTCCAAATATTTAGCATCAGTTACACCATATGAAATATTTACATATGGAATAGACCATGACGCTCAATTTATGGCTAAAAATATTCAAGAATCTTTACAAGGTGTTCAATTTGATTTCGATACGCCTATAGGTACATACAGTGTTAAAACACCATATGTAGGTAAATTTAATATTTCAAATATTATGGCTGCCATGATTGCCGTCTGGAGTAAAGGAATATCTATGGAAGATATCGTCAGAGTAGTTGAGAATTTAGAGCCAGTTGAAGGGCGTTTGGAAGTTCTAGATCCTTCGCTACCAATTGATTTAATTATTGACTATGCGCATACTGCTGACGGAATGAATAAACTTATAGATGCAGTAAAACCCTTCGTGAAACAAAAATTAATCTTTTTAATTGGAATGGCTGGAGAACGTGACTTAACTAAAACACCTGAAATGGGCGCAGTAGCTTGTAGAGCAGATTACGTAATATTTACGCCAGATAATCCTGCTAATGATAATCCAAAAATGTTGACTGCTGAACTAGCAAAAGGCGCAACTCATGATCGTTATGTTGAATTTGATGACAGAGCTGAAGGGATCAAACATGCCATTGATATAGCTGTACCGGGCGATACAGTTGTATTAGCTTCTAAAGGAAGAGAACCATATCAAATCATGCCTGGACATATTAAAGTGCCACATAGAGATGATTTAATTGGACTTGAAGCGGCATACAAAAAATTTGGCGGTGGCCCAAGTGAAAATTAAACAATTATCTATAAATGACGAAATTGTTAATGTTTACTTTTATATAATTGAAGATAAAAATCAAATCATGTTGGCTATTCCAGATATATTTTGGTCAATAGAACTTGATTTGGATATGGACAGTAATGAGGTTAAGGAAGAATTGGTAATGCAATTATTTGCTTTTATCGAGGAAAATGAAGCAAACAAAATTGCTTCGAATTTAACAAACTGGATTGTGAATGATTTTAAAGGAGATTAATAGATGAGTTTAAAAGAAGAAGTTGAATCAAGAAAAACGTTTGCCATAATATCTCACCCGGATGCTGGTAAAACGACACTGACTGAGAAGTTATTATATTTTAGTGGTGCAATTAGAGAAGCGGGTACAGTTAAAGGTAAAAAAACAGGTAAATTTGCAACTAGTGACTGGATGAAAGTGGAGCAAGAACGTGGTATTTCAGTAACGAGTTCAGTGATGCAATTTGACTATGATGATTACAAAATTAATATATTAGATACACCAGGACACGAAGATTTCTCAGAAGATACTTATCGTACTTTAATGGCAGTAGATAGTGCAGTGATGGTTATTGACTGTGCTAAAGGTATTGAACCTCAAACTTTAAAGCTATTTAAAGTTTGTAAAATGAGAGGAATTCCAATTTTTACATTCATTAATAAATTGGACCGCGTAGGTAAAGAGCCATTTGAATTATTAGATGAGATTGAAGAAACATTAAACATTGATACTTACCCTATGAACTGGCCAATTGGTATGGGTCAAAATTTCTTTGGTATTATCGATCGTGAGTCTAAATCTATAGAGCCATTTAGAGATGAAGAAAATGTTTTACATTTAGATGATGATTATGAACTACAAGAAGAGCATGCTATTCGTAATGACAGTGCATTTGCTCAAGCTATCGAAGAATTTATGCTTGTAGAAGAAGCAGGTGAAGAATTTGATAATGATGCGCTATTAAATGGTGAATTAACACCCGTATTCTTTGGTTCTGCATTAGCTAACTTCGGTGTTCAAAACTTCTTGAATGCATATGTTGATCATGCACCGATGCCTAATGCACGTCAGACAAATGAAGAAGTTGAAGTAAGCCCATTTGATGATGAATTTTCTGGATTTATTTTCAAAATTCAAGCTAATATGGACCCTAAACATCGTGATAGAATTGCATTTATGCGTGTTGTTAGCGGTGCATTCGAACGTGGTATGGATGTAACATTACAACGTACGAGCAAAAAACAAAAAATTACGCGTTCAACATCATTTATGGCTGACGATAAAGAAACTGTTAACCATGCAGTAGCTGGAGACATCATTGGTTTATATGATACAGGTAATTATCAAATTGGAGATACTTTAGTTGGTGGCAAGCAAAAATATAGTTTCCAAGATTTACCTCAATTCACACCGGAAATATTTATGAAAGTTTCAGCTAAAAACGTAATGAAGCAAAAACATTTCCATAAAGGAATTGAACAGCTTGTTCAAGAGGGAGCAATCCAATATTATAAAACGCTTCACACTAATCAAATTATTTTAGGTGCCGTTGGTCAATTACAATTTGAAGTGTTTGAACATCGAATAAAAAACGAATATAACGTTGATGTTGTTATGGAACCTGTTGGTAGAAAAATTGCGCGTTGGATTGAAAACGAAGATGATATTCAAGATAAAATGAACACGTCTCGTTCAATATTAGTGAAAGATAGATATGATAATTTCGTCTTTTTATTCGAAAATGAATTTGCAACACGCTGGTTCGAAGAAAAATTCTCAGAAATTAAATTGTATAGTCTTTTATAAGATTATGATTGAAAATAATGGGTATTTAAAAATATCTCTTTAAATAGACAATTTGTTAAACGTTAATTGTTTATTTATATTAAGTATAGTGTATAATACACTTAACAAATGAATACCTATGACAATCTGTCAGAGGGGAGTAACTTGAAGACCATTAACTACTTGATGGTTAGCGCTTTATCGTCATTACGAAGTATTATCTTCCGGTAAAGTGGGCATTTATTTGCTAAGTGAGACCTTTGCTATTATTTAGCATAGGTCTCTTTATTTGTATTAAAACAAAAAGGAGCTGTCCACTATGGATCCGAGTTTAATTTTACCTTACCTATGGGTAATTCTCGTTCTTGTATTTTTAGAAGGGCTATTAGCAGCTGATAATGCGGTTGTAATGGCTGTTATGGTAAAACATTTACCACCTGAACAACGTAAAAAAGCGTTATTTTATGGTTTGCTAGGTGCATTTGTATTCCGTTTTCTTGCCTTATTCTTAATTAGTATTATCGCAAATTTCTGGTTTATCCAAGCACTTGGTGCCGCGTATTTAATTTTTATGTCAATAAGAAATCTCTGGCAATTCTTCCACAAAAAACATGAAGATCAACCTGAGGGTGACGACCATCATTTTGACGAGTCTGGCGTAGAGAAAAAAGTCGGACCTATGCAATTTTGGGGCACTGTTTTAAAAGTTGAATTTGCAGATATAGCTTTTGCAATTGACTCAATGTTAGCAGCGATGGCAATTGCTGTAACATTACCTGAAGTTGGCATTCATTTTGGTGGCATGGACCTAGGTCAATTCTCAGTAATGTTTATTGGCGGAATGATCGGTGTTATTCTAATGCGTTTTGCCGCTACATGGTTTGTTGACTTACTAAATAAATATCCTGGATTAGAAGGAGCTGCCTTCGCAATTGTAGGTTGGGTAGGTATTAAATTAGTTGTTATAGTACTTGCTCATGAAGATATAGGTATTTTACCTGAAGATTTCCCTCATAGTACATTATGGCAAGCTATCTTCTGGACAGTTATGATTCTTTTAGTCGTAATCGGTTGGTTAACGTCAGTACGTAGCAACAAGAAGAAAGCCAATAAATAGTATTAAATAAGTGATTCGAGCCTTTTAGATTTGATGTGTATCATCAAGTTTAAAAGGCTTTATTATTATAAATTGTGCAATTTAGTGATTTGATAAGAAAAATTCAATTTTGAACCTTCAATTCATTGCTAATTGGCGATATTGATATTAAACTTTAGTTAATGAATAAATTAAATAATGCCACAACCACAAAACATAATTTAACGTTAGCATGATAGATTGTGAGTTAGTCGATAGGAGTGGACACCTTTGGATAATGATAAAAAACACGTAATACCACGTGAACAGTATCGTCGAAAACGACATGAGTATTTCCATAATGAAGAACGCGAAGAACGATTAGAACGTGAGAGAGAACAACGTGAGAGACTTGCCAAAAAAGAGCAAGAACAAGCAAAAGTTAATGAAGAACGTGTTAAAGATAACATGCGAAAAGCAAGAATTGAGAAATTAACACAAGAAGAAATTCACCAGCAACAACATCTAGCTAAATTACGATCTGATAATGAATCTGATCAAGAATTAAATGATACTAACACGCATCATTTAACACTACCTGAAGAGCAACAACTAAAAAATGAACATAAAGAAAATAATGATAAGGTAACTAAACCTACTGACGAAGTGGAAAAACAAGAGAAAGAAGACAATAATTTTACTCCTTCCAAACATGCTGAAATAGAACCCAAATATAGTAGAGGTGAAAAGAATAAAGGAAAACAACAAGTTAATATTAATATAAGTGAAGTTAATCATCTTGATAAAAGTGAACAAACTAAAAAACAAAAAGAGACTAAATCATCATCGAAAGACGTTTTAGAAATAAATGAAAGTCGAAAAATTGAACAAAAGGAACAAAAAGCAAGTTCTAATGAAAATTCTAACCAGGAATTAAATTCACATACTAAAGATAAAAGCAATGAAGTTGAAGATAATCAAGACATAAAGAGTGCATCTAGTCAAAATTTAGCTCATTCTAATAAGTCAGAAGAAAATGAACACTCAGAAGATAAGCCTAAGAGCAATGATACGATGGACAAAGTAAAAGACTTTTTAAAATTGCATTGGCTTAAAATAGTCATAGTAGTTGCAATCATATTAATTGTTATACTAATTAGTGCAATTATCTCAACGATTAATCAAAATAGTAGTATTGAACAAAGTAGTAACAATGATACGAAATACACAACAACAATGAAGAATGCAGAAACAGCTGTTAAATCAGTGGTAACAATTGAGAATGACACACCTAAGAACATAACAACACAAACAATTGATAAAACAAATACAAACTCAAATAATGAAGTTGGTTCAGGTGTCGTCTACAAAGCTGTAGACGATACTTTTTTTATTTTAACCAATACACATATAGTTGGAAGTAATAAAAGAGTAAACATTACATATGATGATGATAAAACAGCTACTGCTACAGTTGTTGGGAGAGATATGTGGTCAGATATTGCAGTGCTTAAAGCAACGATAAAAAATAAAAACGTGCAGCCAATTAAAATAGGTCATTCAAAACATTTAAAGCTAGGTGAATCCATCCTAGTTGTTGGTAATCCACTTGGAAATGATTTTAAAAATACAGTGACGAAAGGTATTATTTCCGGATTAAATAGGGCAGTACCTGTCGACTTCGATAAAGATAATAAGAATGATGAATTGGTTAATACATTTCAAATTGATGCTTCAGTTAACCCAGGTAATTCAGGAGGTGCTGTCGTCAATAGAGTTGGAGAATTAGTAGGCTTAGTATCGTTAAAAATAAATATGCCTAATATTGAAGGCATGGGCTTTGCAATTCCAATTGATGATGCACGAGAAATTGCTGAGGAATTAGAGAAAAATGGTGAAATTCAATATCCTAATACTGGTATTGGAATTAAAAATGTTTCAGATTTATTACCTTATGAAAGAAATTTATTAAAAGTGCCCGAAGATGTTCAAAACGGAATCGTAGTAGAAATGTTAAAAGAAAATGGTTTAGGTAAAAAATCAGGTTTAAAAATTGGTGATGTAGTTGTAGAATTAGATAGTAAATCAATTCAAAATAATTTACAGTATAGACAAATAATTTTTAATCATAGACAAGACTTAAAAACATTGTCGGCTGAAATTTATAGAGAAGGAAAATCTCAAGATATAAAAATAAAATTGAAATAATGTTGAGGTGACAAATGAGTGTCTATTTTCAGTAAGTTATTTAAAAAATCTAGCCCTCAACAGGGGATAGTTTTATATTATTTGATAGCCATAGTTGTCGCTTTTTTATTATTAAACCTCCCATTTGTGCATAAACATGGTGTTGATGTTAGCCCAATCGATACGCTATTCGTTGCTGTATCAGGGATTAGTGTTACTGGACTATCTCCCGTTAACATAGTAGATACATATTCAACATTTGGCCAAATTATTATATTAATCATACTTAATATAGGCGGTATTGGCGTCATGGCGATTGGTACAGTACTATGGGTTGTGTTAGGGAAACATATAGGTATCCGCGAACGCCAATTAATAATGTTAGATAATAATAAAGATACAATGAGTGGAACCGTTAAGCTGATATTAGAAATCATCAAAACGATATTAACAATAGAACTTATAGGTGCATTGTTATTAGCTTTTTATTTCTATAGAGATAATCCAGATTTAAAAAATGCACTCATGCAAGGTTTATTTGTGTCTGTCTCTGCTACAACTAACGGTGGACTAGATATCACAGGGCAATCATTAATACCTTACGCTAAGGATTATTTTGTTCAAACGATTGTCATGTTTCTAATCGTATTAGGATCAATAGGATTTCCTGTATTACTTGAAATCAGAGCATATGTAAGGAATAGAGTCAGTCATTTTAGATTTTCACTATTTACCAAAATAACTACATGCACATATCTATTTTTATTTGTTTTTGGTGTTTTAGCCATATTAGCATTAGAACATCACCATGCTTTTAAAGGATTAAGTTGGCATCAATCCTTATTTTATTCATTATTTCAATCTGCAACAACACGTAGTGCTGGATTACAAACCATTGATGTAACAAACTTTAGTGATGCAACGAATGTAATTATGAGTATCCTCATGTTTATTGGTTCATCTCCAAGTTCAGTTGGTGGTGGTATACGTACAACTACATTTGCGATACTAATTCTCTTTGTAATTAATTTTAATAATAATGCTGAAAAAACAGCTATAAAAGTATTCAATAGAGAAATACATGTAGTTGATATTCAACGTTCATTCGCCGTATTTACTATGGCGTCAATTCTAACTTTCGTAAGTATGATTGTTATTCTCGCTACTGAAAAAACAAATTTAACATTTCTACAAGTATTCTTTGAAGTCATGTCAGCCTTTGGAACATGTGGTCTATCTTTAGGTGTTACAGACGATATTAGTGGACTTACTAAAGTAATACTAATGATATTAATGTTTATAGGTCGTGTTGGTTTAATTTCATTTATTATTATGATAGCTGGACGTAAAGAACCGGATAAATACCATTATCCTAAAGAACGTGTTCAAATTGGTTAAATAGATTAGCATTCACAGAAATTATTAATTCTGAGAATGCTTTTTTGATTAGAAATAAATAGCAACTACAGATTAATAAATGTTAAACTAGCTTTAAATAAGGGGTGTGTAAATTGGAGAAAAATGAACATATAAATATAGATATCTTGGCAACATCCGATATGCATAGTCATTTTATGAATGGAGATTTTGGATCAAATATATATCGTGCTGGTACCTATGTTAAAAATATTAGAGAAAACAATGATAAAGTCATTTTATTAGATAGTGGGGGAAGTGTAGCTGGCTCATTGGCTGCGCATTATTATGCTATTGTCGCACCCTATAAACGTCATCCTATGATTAAATTAATGAATGCTATGCAGTATGATGCTAGTGGTATAAGTCCGGATGATTTTAAATTTGGATTATCATTTTTGACTAAAGCAGTATCACTATCAAGGTTTCAATGGTTATCTGCGAATATAGAATTTGCATTAACAAAGGAACCATACTTCTCAACACCTTATATAATTAAAGAATACGATAATGTTCGAATCGCAATTGTAGGTTTAACTGCAGATGGATTAATGAAAAACGAATTCGCTGAAATGGAGAAAGAGGTTAGTATTGAAAAAGCACTATTATCTGCTAAACGCTGGATTAGATATATACATGAAAGTGAACATCCTGACTTCTTAATTGTAATCTATCATGGAGGACTATATAAAATAAATCAAACGAATACAAGACATAGAAAAGGTTCTCATGAAGCGGAAAAAATAATGAAGGAAATAGGTGTGATCGATTTAATGATAACAGCGCACCAGCATCAAACGATTATAGGTAATGATTTTGAAACAGTGTATGTTCAAGCAGGACAAGATGCTCAAGAGTTAGTACACGTCAAAATTAAATTTAAAAAACGTACGAACTCGTTCGAAAAAGAAGATATTGAATCTACAGTAATTAATTTAAGTGAGTATCCAGAAGATCAGGAATTACTTGAGACAACGTATTATGATCGTAAAGCCTTAGAACATTGGTCAAAGGATATTGTTTCAGAGAATAAAGTCGATTTACAAGTTAATGGCTTGGAAGACTTACTAAGTAGTCCACACCCATTTATACAATTATTACATGATAGTCTACATTTAGCCTATGAGAATAATATTACTTGTATTAACGTGCCTAAAAATGGCGAAAAGGGATTAAAAGGTATAGTGACTAATGAGGGTGTTTATAATGCTTATCCACATCCTGATAAAGCAATAGATATAACACTTAGAGGCCATCAAATTAAAAAGATGCTTGAATATACTTATTCTTATATTCAATTTGAGCAAGATCAATTAAGTATGACTATTATTGATGAAACATTATGTACATTGTGGCAAGGATTTGATTATGAGGTAGATATGTTAGCGCCTCGTTTTGATAGAGTTAATATAAAAAATATTGAGTTAGATGAAAAGTATAGAGTTACAATGACAGATTATTGTTATAGAAATTATCGTCAATACTTGGAAGATGAATCAATACTTCATTCCACATATGATCGACCGATGAGTTCACTTATCGCTGAAAAGCTAAATCAACCTAATTATTATTTAAAGTTGGACTCTAATTTTTCAGTAACGTATTAAAAATAGTACTCATATAAGTAAACGTATTTAAATTGTAACTTACTTCAAAAAAACTTTTCTTAGTTAAAACTAAGAAAAGTTTTTTATCCATGAAATATTAATAATAGTATAATTGCCACAATTTGTCCTAAAGAGGTAGTTACGATGCGACGCGTATATTGATAACTCAATGATAATACTAATTGAGCTACAAAAATAAATGCTACTATCCACCATTTATCTAAATAAATAAATAAAGAACTAGAACATAATGCAGTAATCAAGATGATTAACCAAGTAGGCAATTTAAATTGAGTCAGTTCTTTTTGCAAAACAGTTCTCATGTATAACTCATGACAAGGAATTACAAAAATTAACGTCACTAACATTTGCCATTTGAAATAAACACCTGTTCTTGATAATTCTTTAATAAGTTCTGCATATGTTATTTGTGGTGAAAGTAATGAAAAAATTAATTGTATTATAACCAAGACGATACCTGTAGCGATACCAACTCCGATAGAAGTTAAAAGTCTTTTAGATTCTATGTCCCTTTGGTAAAATACATAACTAATGCCTGCAATTAACATAATACCAGTGTATAGATACCAGTATTCTTGATGCTCTCCCCACATAACAAATAAAATCAAATGGAATACAATGAAACTTGCTATAAACCAAATTAAAGCTTTTGATATATTTTTCATTTTAATGTATACCTTCTTATTCAACGATAGTATATCGTCTATGATTAATAACTGTTTTTTCTGGTAAGTCTAATTCATTGAAGTTATCCATAATTGTTAAGTCTACAATAACTGAATTGTCATTAATTTTCTCAACACGGCCTCTTAAACCGTCATAAAATTCTACGATATTTCCTACTTCTGCAACAGTCATACGGAGTCCTCCTAAATTCATAACTAGGCTATATTGTACTAAAAATTTGCATAATAATAAACAAATATATGCTAAAAATGGCAAATAATATTTTAATTATGAAAATAATGTCAAATTTGAGTAAATAATTGGCAAAATAACTAAATATAAGGCATAACTAAACTAAGGGCATATACGAGAGAGTCAAAGGAGAGATATAGATGAAATTTGTAAGCAATAATAATATTATTGATCCTACAATTAACCTTGCCATGGAAGAGTACGTGTTAAAACATTTACCTTCGGATGACAGTTACTTTCTATTTTATGTAAATGGACCGTCTATCATTGTCGGAAAAAATCAAAATACTATAGAAGAGGTTAATAAACAATATGTAGATGAAAATAACATACATGTTGTACGCCGTATTTCAGGTGGTGGCGCTGTATATCATGACCAAGGAAATCTAAATTTTAGTTTTATTACAGATGATGACGGTAATAGCTTCCATAATTTTAAAAAGTTTACAGAGCCAATTGTACAAGCACTTCAATCAATGGGTGTAGATGCTGAAATGACTGGTCGTAATGATATTCAAGTAGGGCAAGCTAAAATTTCAGGGAATGCCATGGTTAAAGTTAAAGATAGAATGTTTAGTCACGGTACATTAATGTTAAATAGTGACTTGGGAGAAGTACAAAATGCATTGAAAGTTAATCCTAAAAAAATTCAATCTAAAGGTGTTAAGTCAGTGCGTAAGCGTGTAGCAAATATCGATGAATTTTTAGAAGAATCGATTTCAATTGATGACTTTAAACAAATCATTCTAAAAACAATTTTTGGTGAACATGAAGTTGAAGAATATAAGTTAACAGACGAAGATTGGAAGAATATAGAAGCATTAAGTAATGAGAAATACCGTACCTGGGAATGGAACTACGGTCGAAATCCTAAGTATAATTTTGAACGCGATGAAAAATTTGAAAAAGGATTTGTACAAGTCAAATTTGATGTTAAAAAAGGCAAAATTGAACATGCTAGAATATTCGGAGATTTCTTTGGTGAAGGTGATGTAACAGAGTTGGAGAACGCACTTGTAGGTGTGTTGCATGATTACAATCACATTAAAGAAGCAATGGAAGAGTTTGATTTCTATCATTATTTCGGCGCTATTGAAAAAGAAGATATTTTAAAATTGATGTCTTATTAATATAACTAAGCGGCTATATAGGATTTAACCTATAGCCGCTATATTTTTTATTTATTTAAATGATCTATAGCATATTGCGCTTCTTCTTGCGTGAACTTTTCACCGTAGCTAGAAGTGAGTTGATCATAAATTGCATCATTAGACATATCTTGTTGATTTGCATAATCCTTAGCTTTTTCTAAAGCATTTTTCTTATAATCAACTTTAAGATTATCAATTGCATATTGAGCAGCATCTTCTGGGAATTTTTCTCCTGCATCAGATGTTAATTGATCATAAATACCTTGTTTAGACATGTGCATAACATCAGAATATGTCTTAGCTTTATTAAGAGCCGATTTTTGTTCTCTAGTAGCATCAGAATCATTTGAACTTTGTTGCTCAGTATTATTAGAATTAAGACTATTATTAGAATTACTAAAAGAAGCAGTACAAGCTGATATTCCTATTATGATAAGGATTAATAAAACTAGGCAACCACCACAACCACCACATCCCCATAACCATCCTTTTTTCTCATTGGACTTATGCTGTTGGTAATCTTGAAATTGTTGCCATTGTCTTTGCGCTTCATTGCTCTCAAAATGTCGATCAGCCATT
The DNA here is from genome assembly GCF_001836805.1 of Staphylococcus sp. HMSC062A01. NCBI lineage: Bacteria > Bacillati > Bacillota > Bacilli > Caryophanales > Staphylococcaceae > Staphylococcus > Staphylococcus sp. HMSC062A01. Next base: position 28,094 of record NZ_KV830599.1, on the reverse strand, counting down.
ATTTAACATTCTCCTTTAAAATTTATATTTTATACAAATAAGTATATTATATAAATTAGACATATGGAACGAAATATTTTTAAATTTTAAAGTTTTAATATTTTAAATTAATGTAAGTTTTAACATTAAATTAATGCTAAAGAGTAAATTAATAATTTAATAGATAATTTATTTGAAAATGCAAAAGGAGTAAATTAGATTTTATGAGTGGAAAATAGAAATGTAAAAAACCCTCCAATAAATGGAGGGTTTAAAATGACGGAAACGGAGGGATTCGAACCCTCGCGCCGCTCTCGCGACCTACACCCTTAGCAGGGGCGCCTCTTCAGCCAACTTGAGTACGTTTCCATATGGCTCCGCAGGTAGGATTCGAACCTACGACCGATCGGTTAACAGCCGATAGCTCTACCACTGAGCTACTGCGGAATAATATGTATTTATATAATGTATCTCTATGAGCACAAATATTATTATATCAATAAACTTAAAATTTGCAAGGGATTATATTTAAAAAATATACGGAACATTTACACTATATTAATATAAAAGTCCCGTATGATTTAAAATTAAACGTAAAACTATTTATCTTGTAATAGTGAATAATGTGAAAGTGCTTCGAAAATATTTAAAGTCGTTTTTTCATAATCAATTGGCATTTCTGGATTGTTTGACTTCATACGAGATTGTTTATCGACCATGTAATAATAAAAAATGCAGTTAGAGTATTGGTGCCAAATACTGTGGTAGGAAACATTAAGTGTTAATGTTTGATGATTTGCAAAAATAATTTTACATTTTCGATTTTTAAGAGGCTTAATTTCATGTACATAATGCATATTAATCCACATGTTTTCTTCTAAACGGTCTGAATGCGTAGGGAAAAAATAAGTGGGGAAGAGAGGAGTCAATAAAATAGGTGGTTTACTAGTAATGCCGGCAATTCGTTGTGTTTCGGATTTCTTACTAATATAGCTATTACCATAAAATTTACATGAGCGTTCGACGATTTTTTGAGTTTTGAATGGGCTTGAAACTATTGTAGAATCATATTTCCATATTTCAGATCCTTTTGTTTGCTCATAATCATCAATGACGGGTTTGATTATCATATCTCCTTTTCGAATAATATATACAGTATTTTGGCTTTGAGAAATATTTGTCATCTCTTAACCTCCTTAAATTTATATCATTATTAAGCGCTAAAAACTCAACGATTAATAATATAAATTTATTATATAAAATTTTTATATGTTGTCAAGGTAATCATTACATATAAAATTACACTTATTTTTTGCGAAAAGTCAGAATATTCTATTGATTTAAAAAATATAAGCTTGTATACTATCCTTATACAAAAAAAGAAAGGCAGTGATTACAATGAATCACAAAACGAATGTCAAAAATACGACACTAGAAGATTTTGTAACGACAGTTAATGATTTAGGCGTTGAGCTAGTCATTGAAGAGGCGCTTCGTCAAGGACGAAAGAAACAGTTAATGAAATTGATTGATGATGCGTTGATTAATAAGAACCAGGAAGATTTTATTAACTTTACTAATGAATATAAAAATCTGGAGGCATTTCTCAATGAGTAAATTAGGATCCTGTAACTCATTATAAAAGGTCTATTCACTACTTAAATCAAAGTTAGCGAATAGACCTTTTTATATTTTATTTTTGACCACCGTTTGATTTTCCCTCAATTTTATTACGAATCCATTTTACTAAATATCCTGTTATAACAATTCTAAGTACGCGTTTGATAATATTCATACTAGCTTACTCCTTTTTTTATGTTTATTTGAGTTTACCCGTTCTACACATTATTAAAGATAATTTCTAAAATTACTGATTAAATTTTTGGATGGCGGTTATTTGGTATAAATATATAGCCATTTTCATCAGCTTTAGTTGTAAAGATTATGATAATACCATGGATAATTGAAATAATGGTTGGAATAGTAGTCCAAAAGAACACTAAATGAAGCACGCCTTGCCACACTTTGTCTGCGTAAAATTTATGAATGCCGACACCACCCAAAAATAAAGAACATAATACATATAATGTTTTATTAACTCTCATAACTATGTTACCTCCTTAATCTCATATTTTAAGCATTTCAAAAATTAAATCAAATATTACTGAGGTGATTGAAAAAAATGATTATAATTACAATTAAAATGTTTTAATTTGCTGCAATTAATTTATTAATATTTGTAAATTTTATATAATAAAGTTAACAAATTTATGGAGAGGAGAATGGTAAATTGATCAGAAAAGCACGTCCGAGCGACAGTAAGCAAATAGCGGAATTATGTTATATCATTTGGCATGATATGGAACTAGATATTGTACAAGAAATCACTAAAGAACGTGTTATTCATGCAATTGAAGAAAGTATAGTCAATATTAATTATAGAACGAATTATAATAACATTTGGGTATATGAGCAAGACAATCATGTTGCAGGATGCATCATAGCATATAAGGGTGATAAAGAATTAGAGTTAGAAGCAGCATGGAATAAATTGCCGTTGGAAGAGGACATAAAAGCAATAGGTACGCCATTACCTTTGAAAGAATCTAAAGATGATGAATGGTACATTGAGGCTGTTGCAACATTCTCGGAATATAGAGGACAGGGTATTGCAACTAAATTATTTAATTATCTAATATCTACATACCCGGATAGAAAGTGGAGCTTAAGTTGTGACTACGATAATCCAAGAGCTAAGAAATTATACGAACGTTTAGGTTTTAAATGGACTGAGGATATAGAGTTGTATGGCCATCAATATTTACATATGGTCTATTCATCATAGGCAAAAAATAAAACGGAGGAGACAGAAACTATAATTAGTTTCATTGACTCACTCCGTATCATCTTACAATGAAATATTTTAAATTTATCTGAGGATATATTAAATGCCACCTAATAGGGCACTAATATAAATACCTAAAGCGTATAATACACCAAAAATTGTGTTTGTTTTTCCAGTTGCAGCCATAGCAGGCATCATACTTGCAGGTGTATCATTCTTTTTGAAACGACGAATGGCTTTAACTGGCATAGGGAATGATAACAAGACAAGTAGATAAAATAGTGAACCACCATCTACAAATAATGCAGTATAGACAACGAAAACGTATGCAATGATATACATAACTGTCATAAATGTAATTGAGGCGCGTTTACCTAATAAAATAGGTAGAGTTTTACGTCCACTCGCTTGGTCTTTGACTCTGTCGCGTATATTATTAGCCATGTTAATTAGACCAATTGTAATTACTATTGGAATACTAATCCAAACCACAAAGCTATTGATATTGCCAGTTTGTATGAAGAACGCTAATAAAATAATAATCATACCCATGAATAAACCAGAAAACAGTTCACCAAAAGGCGTCCAAGAAATTGGCATTGGACCACCTGTATATAAATAGCCAATTGCCATACAGACGATTCCTACTGGAATGATCCAAAATGAACTATTCGCTGCTAAAAAGATACCAAGCAATGCAGCAACGATATAAAAAGCAATTGCTAGATTCATGACAAGTTTTGGACTCATACCATTTCTTACGATAGCACCACCGATACCAACGGAAGTGTGATCATCTAAACCTTTTTTAAAGTCATAGTATTCATTAAACATGTTTGTTGCAGCTTGGATAAGTAAACAAGCGATTAACATTGCAATAAATAACATGAATTTGATGTTATCTTGACTACCTAATAAAAAAAGTTTTGCAGTTGAAGTACCAACTAAAACTGGTACAACAGCAGCAGTTAAAGTATGAGGTCGCATCAAATGCCAATATTTTCTAACAGTAGAATATTGTTGATATTGATTTGCCATAATTTAATCTACCTCTTATTGTATTTTTTTAACATATGTATTTTAAAGGAATAGTAAATAAAGGTCAATCAAGGTAAAATATTTCTCTAGAAGATTAAGCAATTATGCCACCATAAATAGTTAAAAATGATACAATATTGTAATGAGAAAAAATAGATAATGAAAGAAGTGAAATGAATGGCTGCGAATATAAAGGAAGATGACATTATTGAGTCAATATATGAAAGTAACAAAAGCTGGGTATCTGTTGAAGTGAAAATTGATAGAGAACTTACACCTGATGAATTATTCAATTTAACAGAATCTCAGGCAGGAGATCGCTTTTATTTTCGCTTAAATGATAATACGTCTTCATTTTTCGGCTATCATGCTGTTCAAAGATTCAAAAATAACTTTGATAATAAGCAATCGATCTTTCGTGAGTGGGAAAAATTTAAAAAAGATATTGAATTGGTACACCCGGATATAGAAAAGCATCATTTGAAAGTCATTGGTGGATTTCAATTTTCTAGCCATAAATCTGATGATGAATGGCGTGAATTTGGCATTAATCATTTTGTGATACCTCAAGTTTTAATATCAAATATCGGACAAACTACTTATCTGACATATACAGTTGAAAGAGCCCAATTTGATATTGAACAGTTTAAAGAAGTAGTAAATTACTTTGAAGAAACTCAAATTGCTAAAGCTGAACCTGTTGAAACAATGGGGAATATCTTACGAATGGAAGATATCTATGTTGATGAGTGGAAAGAACTCGTTAGGGATGCGATTGCTCAGCTTGATGAAACTAAAAAAATCGTTCTTGCAAGACGTCGTATGATTAAATTTGATAAACCAATTAATATACCTTATGTGCTTAATCGAGCATTACAAAGTGAAAGAAACAGCTATTTATTCATTTTAGAATCCAATCAATCTGTATTCTTTTCACAAACGCCAGAACAACTTTTAAAAGTAGAAGACGGTGTTCTATCTACAAAAGCTGTAGCTGGTACAATTAAGCGATCTAACGACATAGACGAAGATGAAAGAAATATACAAGCATTTCTAAAAGATAAAAAGAATTTAGGTGAACATGATTTTGTAGTTAAAAGTATTCTAGATGACATAACGCCTTATGTTGATAACATTGAATATAATCATTCACCTAATATTTTAAAAAACGACCATCTATATCATTTATATACTCAAATTCAAGGTCAGTTAAAAAACAATTCCTTTATAGGATTAATTGATGAAATGCATCCTACACCAGCTTTAGGTGGCTACCCTAAAAATGAAGCACTTAAATTTATTGAAGAAAATGAATTTGGAACACGAGGCTTATATGGCGCACCAGTTGGTTATATCGACATGAATGATGATTGTGAATTTATTGTAGCAATACGCTCAATGTTAATAAAACAAAATCAAACCACGTTATTTGCAGGGTGTGGTATCGTAAAAGATTCTGACCCTGATAGTGAGTTAGCTGAAACTGCAGTTAAATTTTCACCGATGATGAATGCTTTAGGAGTAGTGGATAAGAATGAATCATAATGACGCACTAACAAAACAAGTATATACATTTGCTTCGGAGTTATATGCCTATGGCGTACGTGAAGTTGTAATTAGTCCCGGCTCAAGATCAACGCCATTGGCCATTGCTTTTGAAGCACATCCTAATATTAAGACATGGATACATCCTGATGAACGTAGTGCAGCGTTTTTTGCTTTAGGCTTAATAAAAGGTAGCGAACGCCCTGTAGCTATTTTATGTACCTCTGGCACTGCGGCGGCAAATTATACACCAGCAATTGCAGAGAGCCAAATCAGTCGTATACCTTTAATTGTATTAACAAGTGATCGTCCACATGAATTAAGAAGTGTGGGGGCACCACAAGCAATTAATCAAGTTAATATGTTCGCAAATTATGTTAATTTTCAATTTGATATGCCTGTAGCAGATGGTACTGATTACGTGCTAGACGCAATTTATTATCAAATGCAAATTGCAAGTCAGTATCTATATGGTCCACATAGAGGTCCTATTCATTTTAATTTACCATTTAGAGAACCATTAACACCTAACTTAGAAAGACAAGAGTGGCTAACATCTTATTCTAAAAAGCTGCCGCATTATCAAAAAAATATTAATGTTCAAGACATCAGACATATATTAAAAGAGAAAAAAGGGTTAATAATAGTTGGTGATATGCAACATCAAGCTATCGATCAAATACTTACTTATGCGACCGTGCATGACATACCTATACTTGCAGATCCATTAAGTCAATTACGTAAGTATAATCATCCAAATGTGATTACGACATATGATTTATACTATCGTGCAGGTCTCGACTTAGATGTTGATTTCGTAATAAGAGTTGGTAAACCTGTTATCTCAAAAAAATTAAATCAATGGCTTAAGCGCACAAATGCATATCAAATTTTAGTGCAGAATAATGACAAGATAGATGTATTTCCAACGCCACCGAGTATTTCATATGAAATATCTGCAAATGATTTCTTTAGAAATCTTATCGAAGAAACAGCTGTCGATCGAAAAGACTGGATAAACATGTGGCGAACACTTGAATCACAGGCTAGAAATACAATCGATAAACATATGACAAATGCAACAGATGAAGCGGCATTTGTAAAAATATTAATTGATAAATTAACTAAAGACGATGCTATTTTTGTAAGTAACAGTATGCCAGTTCGTGATGTCGATAATCTACTTTATAATAGTGAAGTTGAAGTATATGCTAATCGCGGTGCAAATGGTATCGATGGAGTTGTATCAACTGCTATTGGAATGGCTGTACACAAGAAAATCACTTTGATAATCGGCGATTTAGCATTCTACCATGACATGAATGGTCTTTTAATGGCTAAAATTAATAATATTAATTTAAATATTGTTTTACTTAATAATGATGGTGGCGGTATATTCTCATATCTTCCACAAAAAGCATCTGCTGAAGCATATTTTGAACGTTTGTTTGGAACGCCGACTGGATTGAATTTTGAGTATACAGCCTTGCTTTATGATTTTACATTCAAACGATTTAATAATGTGGCAGATTTCACTCAAGAAAAGCTATCACATATGAATTCACATATTTACGAAATGGTAACAAATCGAGATGACAATATGTCACAACATCAAATTCTATATAAGAAATTGAGTGGTATTCTAAATGTTACACTATAACTTCTATCAATCACAAAATAATTCAAATCAGTTATTAGTACTTTTACATGGCTTTATTAGTGATAGTCGTACGTTTAATGATGATGTTCAATATTTTTCACAAGAGGCTAATGTTCTTACAATCGATTTACCAGGGCATGGACAAGATCAATCACCAATTGATGTAACTTGGGACTTTCCATACATTACGACACAATTAGATGAGTTATTAGATATATACAAATCTTATGATATTACTTTACTCGGATATTCAATGGGTGGCAGAGTGGCATTGTATTATGCGTTGTACGGGAAATGCTCTTTGTCAAAATTGATAATTGAAAGTAGTTCTCCAGGAATTAAAGATGAAAATAATCGACATGAGCGTCAACAAATAGATGCAGCAAGAGCAAAAGTATTAGATATTGCTGGGTTAGAGGTATTCGTTAATGATTGGGAAAAATTACCATTATTTTATACGCAATATGAACTAGATAAAGATAAAAAGTCGGCTATAAGAGAAATGCGATTATCCCAAGATCCACATAAATTAGCAAAAGCTTTGCGTGATTATGGCACTGGTCAAATGCCTAATTTATGGGAACAAATTGGTAATATTCAAATACCTTGCTTTATTTTAACTGGTGAATTAGACCAAAAATTTGTGAAAACTGGACAAGCTATGAATAAGGATATGAAATACAGTCAAATCCATACTTTTTCAAATGTAGGTCATACAATTCATGTGGAAGATAAAGCGGAATTTGATACAATAGTATTAGGTTTTTTAAAGGAGGAGCAAAATGACTAGACAGTGGGAAACACTTAGAGAATATGATGAAATAAAATATGAATTCTACGAAGGAATTGCTAAAGTAACGATTAATAGACCTGAGGTAAGAAATGCATTTACACCTAAAACAGTAGCTGAGATGATTGATGCATTTAGTCGTGCACGTGATGATCAAAACATTTCTGTAATCATCTTAACGGGTGAAGGTGACAAAGCATTTTGTTCTGGCGGTGACCAAAAGAAACGTGGACATGGTGGCTATGTAGGCGAAGACCAAATCCCACGTTTAAATGTATTAGATTTACAACGTTTAATCCGTGTCATTCCTAAACCAGTTATCGCAATGGTTAGAGGTTATGCCATCGGTGGTGGTAACGTATTAAACGTAGTATGTGACCTAACAATCGCTGCTGATAATGCTATTTTCGGACAAACAGGTCCTAAAGTAGGTTCATTCGATGCTGGTTATGGTTCTGGTTACTTAGCAAGAATCGTTGGTCATAAAAAAGCACGTGAAATTTGGTACTTATGTCGTCAATATAATGCACAAGAAGCTTTAGACATGGGCTTAGTTAATACAGTGGTACCATTAGATCAAATCGAAGATGAAACAGTTCAATGGTGTAAAGAAATTATGAAACACTCTCCAACAGCTTTACGTTTCTTAAAAGCTGCTATGAATGCGGATACTGATGGCTTGGCTGGATTACAACAAATGGCTGGAGATGCTACATTACTTTACTACACTACTGATGAAGCTAAAGAAGGTCGTGACGCGTTTAAAGAAAAACGTGATCCAGACTTTGATCAATTTCCTAAATTCCCATAAATCAGTAACGGTAATATAAAAAAGTATAATTTTAGGACACTTATATAGTGATAAACTGATTGACAGTTAACCACTATTTTAAGTGTCCTTTTTTAATTAAAGTTATATACTGTAATTTGCTTTTAAGAATCTTTCTAATCGACGCATACCCTCTTTTAAAACATCCATGTCATATGCATAAGAGATACGAATATAACCTTTACCCATATCGGTGAATGATGATCCGGGAACCATTGCTACGTGTGCTTCTTCAAGCACTTTGACGCAGAAATCGAAATCATCAGAAGTATAGTTACGAATACTTGGGAATATATAAAAAGCGCCTTCTGGTTGAGCATCCAATTCGAAACCCAATTCTTTTAATTTACTTACTAAATAGTTACGACGCTCTATATAAGCTCGGTTCATATATTGAGGCGCATCTAATCCTTCATTAAGTGCAGCAATACATGCGATTTGTGACGGTACATTTGCACATATACAATTATATGCATGCATAAATGTTAACTTTTCAATTAGGTACTCAGGACCTAGTAAGAAGCCTATACGAATACCGGTAGCGGAGTGAGACTTACTTAACCCACCAATAAGTAATAGTTGATCACGAATTTCCTCAAATTCTGCAAATGAGACATGATTACCTTTGAAAGTATTTTCTGCATAAATTTCATCGCTAATAATAAAAATTTCTTTTTGTTTCAAATAATTTACAATGTCTTTTACTTCATCACGTTCTAATATCACACCAGTTGGATTCGTAGGATAATTAAGCAAAATTGCTTTTGTTTTATCAGTGTAATGTTGCGCAATTAATTCTGGAGTGATTTTAAATTCTGTATTTGTAGTATCTATATAAATAGGCTTACCACCTAATGTTTCAACTAAAGGAATGTAGCCTGCATAAATAGGTCCTGGAATTAATATCTCATCTCCAGGTTCGATAATACTTCGCAATGACGTATCAAGTGCTTCACTCGCACCATTCGTAATAATGATTTCCTCTTCACTATAATAAAAACCGTACTTATTTTTGAAATAATTACTTATTGTCTGTCGAGTTTCCGGCAATCCCTTATTGTGTGAGTAACTAGTTTTATCTTCTTTAATCGCATTGATGTATGCCTCTTTTACCATATCTGGCATAGGAAAGTCGGGTTGACCAATCGTTAAATTCACACAATCATCAATGTGCTTCATACGATTAGAGAACTGACGTATACTTGGTGCTCTTAAAAATTTGGAATTCGTATTTAAAGATAGTTTCATTTTTTACACCTCAAAAAACCAAATTATAGTAACTTTAAATGTTACTACAAAATTTTAGAATAATCTTATAATAACATATTTTTTAGTCACCATAATTTGGTAAGTCCTTTTGTATTTAACTTTTCATTATCCTCTAAAAGAAGAAGGTTTCTTTAAATTAATCAAAGGATTCGTCCATTTACAAACAAGGTTCGTCGATAGTAAATATACAATTAATACTGAAATGAGAATTAAATAACCGTAAGTGAATACTGATATATGATCTTTAAAAGGATATATTTCCAATCCTCTAACTATACCTATAACTAAACCATGTAATAAATAGACGTACATTGTGCGATTTCCTATATAAGTATAAACACGTTTATGATTACTCATTAAATTGAGGAATGAGAACATAGCTACAAAGATAACGAAGTATAGCAATAGTCTTTTCAATGGGCTGTACACATTTTCATTATTATTTTCAAGTGAAGTATAGGGACTACTACCTAAAAGCCAATCTGAATTGATTGGGTGTATATAGTAGACGATGAAAAATATAATAAGTACAATGATTGAAATTAGCCTTAATTTTTTATTTCTCAATAATTGAGTATGAGCTCGCGTTGTTAAATAACCAACATAAAAAATCGGGAAAAATACGATTGTTCTTGAAATACTCATATAACCATTGATATCATCAGAAAAACCTGCAAGTATTGAAATAATCAAAGCGACAGGTAATACATAATATGCTTTATAGCGACGTACTATGACAAGGATGACATGGAAACAAAATAATGTAAGTAAGAACCACAAAGCAAATACAGGATTAAAAGGGTCCATTTGAATTGCATCACTTTTACCAGTTACAAAATAATAGATAGAAAAGAATGCATAAAATATAGCGTAAGGTGCAATTAACTTTTTAGCTACATTCTCTAGGTAATGTGGTTTATCTAAATGTTTCGCAAAGTATCCAGAGATAAATAAAAACGATGGCATATGGAAACTATAAATTAACAAATATAATGCAGATAAGTATTTACTTTCAGAAGTATAAGGTTGAATCATATGACCGAATACGACTAAAAAGATAAGGATGGCGCGCGCGTTATCGAAAAAGTAATCTCTTTTTGTATCCATCGACATACGATTGTCTCCTTTTTTAATTAATAACTGTATTTAATTTAGTATATATTAACATTGAAATGCAACAATTTAGGATGAAATGTTGGGTAATAACTATTATTTGTATGTAAATTCTATTTGATTTTAAAAAAATAGATTTAAATATGAATAGTATTTGCATAATAGGAAGAGCAAGTTATCACATTAAAGGAGTGGATTAATATTAACACGTTAAAAGACATCATTAAGCTGATACATCCAATGGTAGGTGGGAGTATCATCGGTCGAATCATAGCAAAGGAATCACAACAGGACTACAAAATTTTAGAAAACCACCATTTTCTCCACCTACAAAAACATTTCCGATTGTATGGCCAATATTATATTTATTAATGGGCGTTTCTTATTTAATCACTACTAAAAATAAAAAAAGACAACTCGAATTAAAGTGACACATTATACGCAGTTAACTTTAAACTATTTGTGGTCGATACTTTATTTTAAAAAGAAAGTAAGAGGTATTGCATTAATTGAAAGTATCATGTTGTTTATCTCAGTAGTTGCTAATGCAGTATCAATGTTTAAAATACATCGAGTGACTGGATTATTACAGATTCCATATGTACTTTGGTCTGCATTTGCAAGTTATTTAAATGCAGGTAATTATTACCTTAATAAGGACAATCCAAACTATAAATAGCAATGGAATATATCAATGATTCATAGTTTAAATATATATTCAGCGAGATGCTTTAAAACTTAATGAAATTAAAATTGAATTATTTAGAATTGTATTGTGACAAAATATTGAAAGTACATGACATATAAAAAAATCATAGTATAATAGTATTATCAATTATAAATGTGGAGTAGAACAACAATGTATAATCAACTAGAAAAACTTATTACACTAACTAATAATGACCTTAATTTGGTTAATAGACGTTTTGGACAGCGTACAGATATTACAAATGATCAATTAGAACTATTGAGAATTTTATATAGTTATGATCGATTGTCGCAATATGATTTAACGATGAAGATTAGTAGAGAGCAATCCATTGTATCTAGATGGATTAAGAAATTAGTGCAAAAAGGATATATAACTAGTCAACAGTCTCATGAAGATTTACGTTGCAAAGACTTATGCCTAACAGAAGAAGCTCGTAATTTGATTCAACAAATCAATACGGCAAGATGTGAGTTAATAGAAGCGCGTTGTCAGTGTCTAAGTAAGGAAGAAATACAAAGTTTAAATCAACTATTAGATAAGCTAAATAGTCGTCACATATATATTTAAATAAATGAGTCCTATTGTCTTAATGAATTTAGCCAAATGATCATTATAGCGATAGGGCTTTTTTAGTACAGTTAAATGGGCACAAGAATATAATTTTTAATTGAATATTTAAAATTGTACGAACTAGCAACATATATATAATAAAATAATTATAAAAAGACAATTTCTATAGTGTATCAATAGAAATTGTCTTTTTAATTTGTCCAAGAACTTAATGTCCTAGAATCTTGGTTATTCAAATGAGAATTTTATGTCTCATTCATTTTATTAGTAAATATAGTTATTTATTTGCTATAGCTTGAGATATCAAAATATTTACCAACAGCTTTAATTTCATTATAAAGTTGTTTTAAATATTGAGCGTTAGAATTAGCCCAATTAATATCAGTTGCATATTGGTGTGTAGCAGGGTGGTCTGGATTCCAACGCATTTTATATAGCGTATTTTGGCCTGCTTTAATATAGTCTTTACCTATAAATTTAGCACCACCAATAATCGCTTTAGATACTGAATTCCAACCAGCTTGCTTAGCATAATTAATACCTTTATATAGTGGATTAGCATCAAAAGCGGCTATACCAAATACATTATGATATTTTGTAGCACTATTAGTAGTAACATAGTTATTTACGATGTTTGCACCTTTAGCTAATTGAGATTGACCATTACCAGTTTCAATTAATGCATGTGCAATTAAGTAAATTTCATTGATACCTGAAGTAGCAGCAGCTTGACTGAATGCTTGACCTTGATTTTCAAGAACACCTTTACCTTTAAGTAATTGATTCAAACTTGCTACAGAAAGATTTTGCGGGCGATCTAAGCGTAAGAATTGGTATTTAAGCGTATCATCTTTAGCTAATTTTTCTGTGTTCATAGCGTTTTTAATTTCACTATAAGTTGCGTTTGACCAACCATAACCATTTCTTTGAACTTGTGGTGGAGCCCCGTACGCATTTTGTTGAAGTGATACAGCTTGATTTAATGTTCTATATGATTTTGAATATTTAACTAATTCTTTTTTCAAATCAGTATCTTTAATCCATACATATTTGCCATTACTTAATTTACCATAATACCAAGTTTTACCATTAACGACTTTACGAATTGTTACTTGGAAAATTTGTTCATTAAAAGCTTTTAATGAAGTTGCTTTAGCTGTACTAGGGTCATCATAGTAATAACCATTAGTTGTGTTGATAATAAATTCATATTGATATTTTTCACCATTATCTGATGAAGTATTTGATGAAGTTAAGTCATTCTTAGCAATCCAACCAGTTTTACCGTTAACAGTACCGTATAGATAAGTTGTGTTTCCAATAACAACTGATTTAGATACTTTAATTGATTTATTAGCTAAATCTTTATTATCTAAACGTTGTTGGTTTGTACCCCACGCAATTGAGTATAGACCATTATTTTTGTTGTTAATTTTATAAGTACCTGATGTTTTTTGTTCAGAACTAGAGTTTTGAACTTTCAAGTCTTTGACATTGAACCAACCTAAAGGTGTATTTGTCGTAGTATTTTGAAGTAACACATAAGTATTACCATCAATTGTTTTTTCTTTAGAAACGTTGAAAGTACGATTAGCATACTTAGTTGCATTTTTACCTGTTTTATCATAAACAGTTGCACGTGCACCGCTGTTGTTCGCATTAACTTGAGCTACTTTTGACACAGTTTGAGTTGATGCAGTAGATGGTTTAGTAGCTTTAGTGTTTACAGCAAATTTAGCATTTACTTTAGGTGTTTGTTTAACATCAGTTGATTTAATCCAACCCCAAACATTGTTGATTACACCGTGTAAGTACGTTTCGTTACCAACTTTAAGGTTATCAATTGATTTTAACTGTTTACCACTTGAAGGTACTGTAGCTTTAACTTGTTTAGCTGTTCCCCAAGGTGTGTCGTAAATATTTGCATTTCCATTAATATCGTAATAAGTGGCATTAGTTTTGTTAGGTGTTGTAGTTTTAACAGAAATTTCTGAAACAGGTACCCAACCACGTGAAGTATTACCATTATAATCAGAAATTAAGTAATAATCTTTATTGTTCAACGTAGCTTTCTTAGTTATGTTGTACGTTTTTCCACCAATAGTTGCGTTAGCTTTCACATTTTTATCATAAACAGTTGTATACGTTCCTTTATTCTTAGTAGAAACCTGACCTAATGTATTCTTAAGATTCGATACTTTTAAAGTATTATCTACAGTAGGTGTTTTACTTTCAGAAGATGGTTTAGTTATATTAGATAGAAATGCTTTGCTAACCCATCCATTTTTACCATTTAAAGAGCCATATAAATAAGTGGCTGTGCCAACTTGTTGAGACTTTGTTGCTTTAAATGGTGCTGTATTAGATTTTAAAACAGTTCCAGCTACTTGATTATAGTTACCCCATGGCACTGTATATAGCGTAGCACCTGATTTTATATTATATGATTGGTTTATTTTTACAGGAGATTTTACTGTATTATAAACGGTTTCTCCTTGCTTAACCCAACCGTACACTTTACCACTATTGTAGTCAGATAATAGATAATACTTATCTTTACCAAGTGTGGCAGATTTAGTTACAGATAAAGTGTTATGAACTTGGTTGGTAGCTTTACCTTTATCATCATAAACTGTTGTGTAAACACCACTATTATCAGTTTTAATTTGAGCTAAGCCACTATTTGACTTAACAGTTAATTTTGGTGATGTAGTAGTGGAACCATTATTACTTGAACCACCTTTATTGGTATTAGATGAGCTACTACTTGAAGTAGTACCCCAAGGTGCTACTTGGCCTGTTTTAATTAAATATTTTTCATTAATTAAATCGTATAATTCATTATAAGTATAATTATGGCTTTGTAGGTAAGCGTGTGGGTCAGAATGGTCTGTACCACCTAGGAATCGACTAATTGCATAGTGAGTCCAAACTGTACCTTGACCATCATTTTCAGCACTATTAGGTGTTAATCCATAATATTGTAATTGTGTTGCAGCATAATCTGCATAGTTATTCATTGATTTAGCGAATGAAGCATAGTCATGTGTATGAACAATTTCAACATTTATAAAACGATCATTAGCATTTGGACCCGCACCCCATGATAAGTAGTCAGTAGGGGCAGTTTCTATAATACGGTTACCGTCTACAAATGCATGAACGAAAGCTGAGTTGTAATTGTTTTTCATGTAATTAATTTCACCATCAATAGTTGAGTTATCATTAGCCGTTTCATGAACTACAATACCTTCAGGTTTACCTACACCATTACGATATCCATATTTAGGGAAATAAGATGAATAATTTTCTTCGATTTTAGATGCTTGTAAGTTATTCGAACGAATATAATTGTTGATTGATGAACTTACTTGTGGTTTATATTTCGGTAAAGATGATGTAGTTGCTTTAGCTGCATAACGTTTAACTGTTTTTACTGAAGTTGCTGGACCACCTTTGCCACCAACAGATCTAAATTCAGAATAACCTGATTGAGTACTGTTAGATGTAGATGTTTGAGTTGTTTTTGATGCTGATGCATTCTTAGTATTAGCTTCTTGTGATGTTTTAGCTTGATCTACGTTTACTTGAGTTGCATTATTATCATTATTACTATAAGTACTAACTTTCTTATCACTGCTTTGCTTAGACTCTATTTGGTTGTTAGACTGAGTCACTTGATTAGATTGTGATGGAGTAACAGATGATGAATTCAATTGATTTTTATTTGATGAAGTTAAACTATTCTCTTGTTGTGAGTTAGAACTACTTTCATCAATTTGATTATTAACATATTGTGTAGTGTTTTGATTAATATTAACAGATGTATCATCATTTGACTGAACTTGAGATGATGGTAAAGTGTTTTTAGAAGCTTGCAATGTTTTCTTATTAGCATCAGTATTACTTTGTGTGTTATTGATATTAGTATTTTGATCAGATTTATTTGAAGATGAAACTTCTTGCTTGCTATCTTTAACCTTAGCTAGCTCACTATTTGAATTAGTAGCGTTTGTGTTAGCAGTACTTTGATTTTGCGTACTTTGTTGATCTTGTGAAGTCTGTTTTGTTGTAGTTAAATTATCTAATTTAGCATCATACGTTTTGCTTTCTGTAGCAACAGATGCTTTAACATCAGAAGGATTTTGATACGTTTGTACCCCTGATACACTTTGAGCTGAATTAGTTACTTCTTTTTTAGCTTGCTCAGCATTTTCTATATTCTGTTGATCATCAATAACATTATTTGTATTATTCGAATTTTGATTCACTTCAGCTGCATGTGCATGTTGTGAAGTAAATGCAGCACCAAATAATGTGATCGCAATCATCGAAGGAAATTTTAAATTAAACTTTTTGGTCATTTTGTTACTCCTCGTTATTATTAATATTACAAATTCATTATAGTATTTAAATTAAGGCTATGATTAGATTTAACTTATTTGTAAACTAACTTTAATACTTTCTTACATATAGTAAACAAATTATGATTTTACTAAGGAATACATTACGAAGCACAGATAATTTAAAATACATTAGTTTAAGCTACTATTAAAAAAATGAGATAGTCTATTTAATTAATTACAAGTACTCTATGAATTTAGAATATAAATAGTTTAAATATTCTTATACATTTTTATATGATCGATATTTTCCTCAATAAAAACTGGGCCCGTTTGAATATAATCTAGTTTCTCATAAAAGCCTTGAGCTTGTACTTGAGCATTTAAAACTAATTGATTGTATCCCTTATCTTTTGCAAAACGTTCAATAGCGTGCATCATTGTTTTGCCATACCCATCTTTTCTATAAGGTTTTAAAATAGCAACTCTTTCTACTTTTGCTGCGTTGTTATAAGGTCTAAATCTCGCACATGCAAAAGGTACATGATTTTTGTCGTAGCCAATAATATGTGTAGATTCTTCCTCAAATGAATCTAATTCATTTTCCAAGGGAACACCTTGTTCTTTCACAAATACTTCTCTTCTAATAAAAAAACATTCTGATAACATATCTTTGTTTTTTACTATTTCAAACATCTTAATTCCCCCATATATATGTAATTATTAAAAGTTACAAAAATTAAATTTATAAAAGTATAAAGTTATTCTATATGATTTAAAGATATAAAAAACTCCTTTTTACAACAAATTTGTAAAAAGGAGTGGAAATTGTTTTATTATAAGGCTTCTTGGCGAACAATCGCACTGTACTGCCAAAATATTCTCATTTGAGCAATATTCCAATTATTCATGCCCATTGTAAAACCTGAAGGCTTGAATAATGTTACATCAGTAACTTCTAATGCTGCCGCAATAAGATATTGAAGAGGAACGCTAATACTTTGCATTGTCTCAGTAATACCATTTTCATCATAAACCCATGAGAACGGTAAATCCGATTCAAAAACATCTACTTTATTGAAGATTTCTGGTAAAGCAAGAATGTAGCACGCACCACTTACAATTGGATTAACAGAATTTTCACCATAGTAGACTAATAATGCTTCAAAATTTTCACGATGTTCATGATTAACGTAAAAGAATTCACTTCTAAATAATGCCATGTCTTTGCTATGAATAATTTGTTGCTCTAAAACATTAAACATACCATTAATGTTAGCAGCTTTTTCATATGTTTTACGTGACATAGTTTGTACTCCTCTCAATTAGTAAATTTGATTCATTTGATCTTGATTGTTATTGAATGAATCAGAACTATTTGTCTGATTGTAGTTATCATTTTGAGTACTACCTTGACTACTTTGGTCAATACCTTCATTTGAGTTTGAACTATTTTCTTCAGATGATTGTATATTATTATTGTTATCTGAATTTGTTGAATCATCGATGTTATCATCAGAAGAAGATGAATCTTTTTGATTATTTTTCAATAAAGACTGATCAAGAGGTGTAAGTGGTACAAGTGTACCGTAATGTTTAATAACGCGTTGATCTAAGAATTCATCCTTATTTGTTATTTTAGATAGTCCTAAATCAGAACGCAATATATTTGAATATTTCATAATACTACTAACGCTCGGATTATAATAGTAAATATTTTGTAAGTAATCATCTTTACCCTTGAGTTGAGACTTTTTAAATTCAATGTCATCAGATAAGTACATAGATGCTAGAGATTTGATTTCAGAAGAAGTTAAATTATGTTTCGCATTTTTCCCAACTATTTGTACTAAATCATCTAATTTATCATATGAATCAAGGCTCTTAGCTTTTTGGAATAATAATTTAATTAAATCCATTTGTCTTTCGCCACGTTTTAAATCAGAATCGTGATGTCGTGTTCTTGCAACGGCTAGCGCTTCATCACCATTAAGTTTTTGATAGCCTTTTTTAATTTTAATTCTACCGCTATCGTCTGTATTAGGCTCATTTAAGTCGTAAGGAACGTCATAATAAATACCACCAAGTTCATCAACTGCCTCAACGAAGGCATCCATATTTACTCGTACATAATAATCAACAGGAACGTTTAATGTCGCCTCGACAGAATCCATAGCAGCTACAGGTCCTCCGTATGCATGTGCGTGAGTTATCTTGTCGTAATAACCAACTTTTGGTATATAACTAATCGTATCACGTGGGATACTAAGTAATCGTATTTGACGCTTTTCAGGACTGAAGGTAGAAAGAATCATAGAATCCGTTCTTGAATGTTCTGTAGTTTGGCCATTTTTACGACGACCTTCATTATCATCAATTCCTAAAAATAAGATTGAAACTGCATCTTTAGAAGGGTTTACTTTTCCTTCACGTATGTTTGATTGACGCTTCGAATCAGATTTATCATATGAGGCTTGCATTGCACTTTCAGAAGTTTTATACAAATTGATGATAAAAATTACAGGAACAACGATTAGTACTAGTGTAAGTAGCATCATAAAATATTTTAAAAATCGGTTCATAGCATTTGCTCCTATACATATTATCTTTTATAAGAGATTTTATGATTTGAAAAATAAAAATTGTTACATTTTTATTTAACATGAAGTATAAAATCAAAAATAAATTTATATTTTTTGCTTGTATTCAAAGTTGTAAGGATGGTGTAATTATATATAATGTATACTCTCATAGCCTTAAATTGTATTACTTTTTGGAGAGAATTACAACTTTAAGTTTAATACAAAATTTACATTATTAAAATAGAATTTACAAAAGATGGTTAAGCAATATTAGATAATACTTTATCATACTAAAGTACGATGTAATAAAAAATTATAACTGTATGATTAAAGAAAGATGAATTCAATGGTGTTGTGTTATATAATATAAAATATTAAACGAATAAAAAATGATTTAGATAGAATAGGTTTTAATTTAGATATACTTCTATATTAGACGTAAGAGGGACTCCATGAAAAATAACAAATTAAAAATTATAGCTTTTATTTTAGTATTAATTGTTTTAATACTTCTCATTATATTATTCGTCATTAAAATTACTAACTATAGTATTAAGGACAGTGAATATAACAATGTTAATGATAACAAGGCTTATATAGAACATCGTGATAAAAACTATAAAACAGTTGATAAGCACAAAACGGTTCAAGCAAAAGATGATAATATTGAACAAATTAATACGTATTTAAAAAATGTTCATTTCAATGGATCAATTACAGTTTTAAAAGATGGAAAATTAATGCTTGATAAAGGGTATGGTTATCAAAATATTAGCAGTAAGAAAAAAAGCAATGCAAATACGATGTATTTAATTGGATCAGCTCAAAAATTCACTACTGGCTTAGTACTCAAGCACTTAGAATTATCAAACAAAATTAATATTAATGACCCTGTTACTAAGTATTTGCCGTGGTTTAAGACAAATAAAACAATTACATTGAAAGATTTAATGTTACATAGAAGTGGTTTATATAAATTTAATGCTAATCCTAATACAAAGAGTTTAGATGGGGCAGTTCATGATATTCAAAGAAGAGGGATTAATAGTAAATATTATCATAAGCATTTATATAACGATGCTAACTATCTAGTTCTTGCGCAAGTTATAGAAGCAGTAACACATCATTCTTATGTGGAAAATTATTATAAATTACTAGCAGAACCCTATCATTTAGAGCATAGTGCTTTCTTTAATGAAAAGCCTTATAAAAAGGATATGGCCACTGGATACAAAGTAAAAAATAATAAACTAAAAACGATGAATCCGAATGTATTAGGTCAATATTATGGTGCAGGAAATTTATTTATGTCTACACATGATATGGCTAGATTAGTTAATGATTTACAGCAAAATAATATTTTCAATCAAGCAGTTACAACATCATTACTTCAAGAAATTGGGAGCACTAAATATCCAGAATCTTATAGATATGGATTCTATTCGACTCCTCAAGTCAATCGAATTAATGGTGTGTTTTTCGGTCAAATATTTACGGTATATTTTAATGAAGATTATATTATTGTACTGGCTACGAATAAAGTTGATTATTCTAAAGTGTCAAATGAGTCAATTATTTCTCATATTTATTATCAATTACTTGGTCAAAATATTTATGAAACCAAATAAAGAGAGCTATAACGAAATGTAATAAAGATGCATTTTGTTATAGCTTTTTTTAATTAAAATGAATTATTTAATTGTGTCTTTAAATATTGAGCAGTAGTTCTTATTTAGACTTGAAGTAACAATTTTACAATTTGGATAGGGGGAGTCGTAATCAACAACTGTAGCTCCCTTGGTCAATGTGCCATGTAATTCAATTCGTACACTAGCTAGTATCGTTTCATAGCTTTCAGGATCAAGTAAATATAATACTGTGAAGACATCATATAATTTTAACCCTTTAGCGAAGTCTTTCTCTCTATAATGTTGAAAGATTTGATAGAGCATTGAACTTGTTCTACTCATATGTTCAAATGACGCTAAATAGTCATGAGTTAACAGCGATTGTCGTGCTAAATCAAGTCCAATCATAGTGATGGGAAGGTTACTCTCAAATACAATATGCGCTGCTTCAGGATCACTATAGATATTAAACTCTGCAAGTGGCGTTACATTACCTCGTCCTGAACTTCCTCCCATTAAGACAATTTCTTTAATATGATCTTTAACTTCAGGAAACGTACTTATCAATAGAGCAATATTCGTAAGTGGACCTAACGCTATAAGCGTAATAGGGGTGTTTGAATGTAAAAGTATCTCCTTCATTGCAGTTATTGAGTTAGTAGAAGCTAATTGGTCATTTGATATAGATGGGAAGTCGTATCCATCCATACCACTTTCACCATGAACTTGGCTTGCATCTATTGCTTTATTAATTAACGGTTTTGCAGAACCTCTGTGAACAGGTACGTCACTATTGAAGAAAGCTTTCAATTTCAGAGCATTAGCAGTCGTTTTTTCTATATTGACATTTCCATTGACTGTGGAAATCATTTTTACATCGAAGAATGGATGTAATAGGGCAACACTCAATGCAGCAGCATCATCAATTCCTGGATCAGTATCTATGATTATAGGTAAAGTCATTATTCAAATGCATCTCCTTCACAATAAATGATTTAAATTAAAGATAACTTAAATCAGGTATGAAATGAAAGCATAAAGAAAGAACCTGTTTGAAACTTTGACGAGCTTCATAACAGGTTCTTTGTGTGAGATAAATATTAAATTATAAGTGGTGAGAATGTCCACCTTGCATAACCCAATACGTACCAATAACAGTCACTAATGTGATGATAATCGCAAAGATAACTTTGAACGATTGTACTTGACCATCTTTACCTTCAGTTAAGTGCATGAACATTAATAATTGAACTGCAGCTTGAATAAATGCAAAGCCAAAGATGATTGTTGTTTTAGCATGGAATGTCATGTTTGTGTATAGAGTTACGAAAACTGCTAATAACGTCAAGACGATTGAGGCAATAAAGCCGACTGTATGTTTTACGATTGTATTCATCCGCTATACACCATCCCTATCATATATACGGCAGTGAAGATGAAGATCCAAACAACATCTAAGAAGTGCCAGTATAAACTTACAATGAATAATTTAGGAGCATTAAATTTATTAAGACCACGTGTAGCCACTTGAATTAATAAACAAATGATCCAACCAATACCTAATGATACGTGAGCACCGTGTGTACCTAATAGGATGAAGAAACTAGACCAATAAGATCCAATTTGTGGTGTTACACCTTCAGAAACATAGTGAGCAAATTCGTAAATTTCGAATCCAACGAACACTAGACCTAAAAGGACAGTAAGAATCATCCAGAACATCATTAAGTTTTGTTTTTCTTTACGCATGTAATAAATTGAAATACCACATGTGTAAGAACTAATTAATAAGGCAAACGTCATAATTAATACAAGCGGTAACTCGAATAATTCTGTTGTCATTTTGCCAGCATAATCGCCACCATGTTGCAACGTTAATAACGTTGCGAACAAAGTACCGAATAATGAGAATTCGGCTGTAAGGAAAATCCAGAAGCCAAGTTTATTTAATTGACCTTCGTGCGTACGTGAATCAACAGTATTTGTATCATGACTCATGACCTACAGCCTCCCTTTCTTTAATACGAGCTTCTCTTAAACGAGCTTCATTTTCAGCAACTTCAGAAGCAGGGATATGATAACCATGATCTTGTACGAAACTTTGGTAAACTAATGAACCAAGAATACCTACTAAGCAGATTGCAGCAGGGATTACAGTTTCGAAGATTAAGAAGAAACCACCTAATAACATGAATATACCCATAATTACACCTGTATGTGTATTGTTTGGCATATGAATGTCTTTATAATTATGGTTATCTAAATAATGACGACCATGTTCTTTCATATCAACAAATGTATCATAGTCATTCCAATCTGGAGTGATAGCAAAGTTGTATTTAGGTGGAATTGCAGAAGCAGTAGACCACTCTAAAGTACGTCCAAGACCATCCCAGTTATCTCCAGTAGCTTCACGTGGAGCTTTGATATGACTGTATACAATGCTTACTACTAAGAATAGGAAACCAACAGCCATTAATAATGCACCAATAGTAGAGATTAGGTTTAATAACCACCAACCATCAGAAGGCATATAAGTGTATAAACGACGAGGCATTCCGTCTAATCCAAGAATGAATTGTGGTAAGAAACATACGTTAAATCCAATCATGAATAACCAGAAACACCATGCATTTAGTTTTTCGTTTAATTTGTAACCCATCATCTTAGGATACCAGAAGATTAAACCAGCTAGGCAGGCAAATACAACACCAGTAACCAATGTATAGTGGAAGTGAGCTACTAAGAAATAAGTATTATGGTATTGATAGTCAGCTGATGCCATCGCTAACATTACACCTGTAACCCCACCTAATAAGAAGTTAGGGATGAAGGCTAATGAGAATAGCATAGGTGACTCGAACGTAATACGTCCTTTATATAATGTTAATAACCAGTTAAATAATTTAACCCCGGTTGGTACACCGATTAACATTGTTGAAATTGAGAAGAATGAGTTGATTAAAGCACCATTACCCATTGTGAAGAAATGGTGAACCCAAACTAAGAAACTTAAGAATGCGATACCAGCAGTTGCCCACACCATACTTTGGTGTCCGAATAAACGTTTACGAGCAAATGTTGGAATAATTTCTGAATAAATACCAAATGCAGGCAAGATAACGATATAAACCTCAGGGTGCCCCCATACCCAGAAGAAGTTTGCCCATAACATTGGCATACCGCCATCGGCAACTGTAAAGAATGCAGTTCCAAATACACGGTCAGTAGTCATTAATGCAAGTACAACTGTGAATACTGGGAACGCAAGAATTACGATTAAAGTCGTAATAAATGTTGTTACAGTAAACATAGGCATTTGCATGAATTTCATTGTTGGTGTTTTACATCTAAGTATTGTTACGAAGAAGTTAATACCAGTCATTAAAGTACCAATACCTGAAATTTGAATTGCGACTAGGTAATAGTTAACACCTGGGCCTGGACTAAATTCACCAGCTAATGGTGCGTAGTTTGTCCAACCAGCCGCTGGTGAACCACCAATAATGAATGAAAGGTTGAATAATATCATACCAACGAAGAATAACCAGAAACTAATGTTATTCATAACTGGGAACGCCACATCACGAGCCCCAATTTGTAGTGGAACGACTAAGTTCCATAAACCAAATACGAATGGCATAGCCATAAAGATAATCATGATAACGCCGTGCGTACTGAAGATTTCATTATAGTGATTTGATTCCAAGAAAGTATTATCTGGAATTGTTAATTGAGTACGTAATAGTAATGCATCAATACCACCACGAACGAACATAAGTACGGCACAAATTAAGTACATTAAACCGATTTTTTTATGGTCTACGGATGTGAACCATTCTTTGTAAAGATATTTCCATAACTTGAAGTAAGTAATTACTGCGATTAAACCAATAACTAGGAATGGCGCACCAATTTGTGCCATTGTAATCATCCAGTTACCTTTAACGAGCAATTGATCCCATGGAAAATTCATTAATGTCCACCTCCATGATCATTGTCTGCTTTGCTACCAAATTTAGACGCATTTTCGTCTTTTGCACTTTTACTGATTTTTTCCATTTCCTTAGAGTTATGATCTTCTTCTTTCTTGAATTCATTATCATAAGGATCATTGTTACCAAGAATCATAGGTTTCATACCATGACGCTTATAGTTAGCGTTAGTGATTTGAACCTTACGAGCTGGTTTTTGTGGTTTATCAGTAACATCTTTGTACAAGTCTTTCTCAGCTACAAAGTTAGGATCTTTTTGAACATAATTGTAACGTTTGTAAGCGTAGAAGATGTACTCTGGATCAGCTGCAGGGTCAACGAATGCCATATGCGTACCACTGAATGTCAATTCTTTATTAGGTGTACTTGGTAAGAGTTGTTTATCAAACTCATCTTGGCTAAGTGTTTTCTTGCTCTTAGCATCTTTAACCCAAGAATCGAATTCACTTTGGTCTACAGAGTGTACTTTAAACGTTTGGCGAGAGAAACCTTCACCATTGAAGTTTGAGTTACGACCTCTGAAAGTACCTGTTTGATCAGCTTGTAAAGTCCAATCCATTGTCATGCCAGTCATGGCATATTTTTGACCACCTAGTTGAGGAATCCAGAAACTTGTCATCGTATCCATAGATTGTAATTTGAATACTACAGGACGGTTTTTAGGAATAGTTAAAGTATTAACCGTTTCAACTTTTTGTTCTGGATAAGCGAAGAACCATTTATATCCAGCACTTACTGCGTATACAACCACTGGATCTTCCTTACTTTCTGGTGGTTTCTCATAATCGTATAAAGTTTTAACTGTTGGAATAGATAAAGCAATTACGATAATGATAGGTACCACAAACCAAATTGTTTCAATTAAAGAATTGTGGTGCATCTTACCAGTTTCGCTGTTTTTATTGTAGCTATACTTGAAAATAAAAATAGCGAACATAGTAAGTACAACAGCAACAATAACAAGCATGAAGATGATTGAATAGATAATCAAGAACTTCTGACTACTTGCTACTGGCCCTTTTGCATTAAATACTTCAACATTCGAACAACCACTAAGTAAAATTAGCGTGCCGAACATTAGAAGTAAAGACTTAAATTTTGACACTTTTTTGACCTCCTAATACTACAAATGTAGGGCTTATCATTAATTTTAGTTTATTACGCAATATTTACAAGTACTTATCCGAAAAAAATTATAATTATATATAGGAAACAACTAGAAACAATAGGAATGACGGGGAATGTAAGATTTGTTAAAATTATGTGTCTATTATGTGAAAAATGACAAATTTAAGTGATATACGCATATAGTTGAGAAATGTTATCATTTTCAATGTTTTCAAGTGTTTTTGACACAAAAAAAGATGAGATTATTCATCTCATCTCAAAAATTTGTCATATTATTTAACTTCTATGTATCGAGTTGAAGTTTCTTCTGCACCATCTGAATCAATGACATTATATTTCACTTTATATTTGCCTACTTTAGAAGTATCAACATGACCATCTACAGTGATCTTATGTGTTAAATCACCATCTTCTTTATCATAAGCACTAATTCCATTTAGTAGATTATAATTTTGGCCTTTTTCGATTACGATATCATTCACACCTCTAAGCTCAGGGGAGTGATTAGTTGTTGCTTCTGCACTTAAGTTGGGGGTAACTAGAGTTGCGGAGACGCCTAGCGCTGAAAGTGACTGGATTAGTTTATTCATTAAGTTAACCTCCGTTAAAAAAATAAAGTCATTGACTAATTTAATTAAACTATACAATATATTCTGAAAATAAACATCATACTATAGTCCTAATATATCGTATTATTTTAAGAATTTAAATAATAAGAGGAAAAATATATATTAAGATTATGTAAAATGAACAATTTGTGAATTTAATTACAATTGATTTAAAAATTTTGCAAATTGGAATAGAATGAATTTGGAAAGGTTTGAAATATTTAACTAAATGGGAGTGACTTTCATGTTAAATGAAAAAGAAAAAGGCATTATCAAAGAAACGGTACCAGTATTACAAGAGAAAGGCACTGAAATAACCTCATATTTTTACAATAGAATGTTCAATCAACATCCAGAATTAAAAAATATGTTTAACCAAACGAACCAACAAAAAGGATTTCAATCAACTGCATTAGCGCAAAGTGTTTTAGCGGCAGCTGTTAATATTGATAATTTAGGCAACATCATGCCTGTAGTTAAAGAAATCGCTTATAAACATTGTGCATTAGAAGTTCCGCCAGCAGGTTATGACATTGTTGGAGAAAATTTAATAGAAGCAATAAAGGCAGTAGTAGGACTAGAAGATGATCATCCAATCATACAAACTTGGAAGAAAGCTTATCAAGAAATCGCAGATGTGTTTATTCAAGTTGAAAAAGATATCTATGCTAGTATGCTTTGGGAAGGTTTCCAACCTTTTGAAATTGAAAAAATCGAACAATTATCTTCAGATATCAAAGCTTTCACAGTTAAATCTACTGACTATGATTTAAGTCAATTTACACCTGGTGAATACATCACTGTGGATGTAAGTAGTGAAAAAATGCCATATCGCGCAAAAAGACATTATTCAATTGTATCTGGAGAAAACGAGCGTTTAACATTTGCTGTTAAACGTGATGTGACAACTGACCATGAAGGTGAAGTTTCAACTATATTGCATGATGAATTAAAAGAAGGAGACAAAATTAATTTATCAGCACCTGTAGGTCCATTTGCGGTTGCAAATCCTGAAAAGCCTCAATTATTTATTGGTGCGGGTATCGGTGTTACACCATTAGTTTCAATGTTTAATGAAGTGGTTGTTAAAGATAGTAATGCTCAATTTATTCAAGTAACTGGAGATGTCAACGATACACCATTCACTTCATATTTAGAAAATATTAGTCAAAAATCAGACAAAGCAAAATATGAACTTTATGATCGCGAAAAAAATGGCTATTTAACTAAAGAATACTTAGAAAAATATATAAGTGAAAATACAGAGGTTTACGTTTGTGGTGGTGCTAAATTTATTCAATCTGTTATTGAAGTATTAAAAGCATTAGATGTTGATCAAAGTCCTATTCATTATGAAACATTTGTACCAAAATTAAGTGTTGCAGTTTAATATTGAAATAGATATTTATTAATAAGATTTTGTATAAATTATGGCTCTACGTCAAATCGGACTGATGAGT
>NZ_KV830598.1:0-38151 GCF_001836805.1 Staphylococcus sp. HMSC062A01 | reverse complement strand
AAAACCAAGACTGGACTAAATTAGGTACAAGTATTTTAGATATCGTTTCAAACGGTGTAACTGAATTAAGTAAAATCTTTGGTTTCTAATTTAACGTTTATTTTAAAACTTAGTTTAAATCTTAAAAAATTATAGAGAAATGGAGAGATAAATATGCAAAAATTAGCAGAAGCAATTGCAGCAGCAGTACAAGCAGGACAAGATAAAGACTGGGCTGAAATGGGTACAAGCATCGTAGGTATCGTAGAAAACGGAATCAGTGTTTTAGGTAAAATTTTCGGCTTCTAATTTGAAATTTTAATTATCATGGAC
The DNA here is from genome assembly GCF_001836805.1 of Staphylococcus sp. HMSC062A01. Lineage (NCBI taxonomy): Bacteria > Bacillati > Bacillota > Bacilli > Caryophanales > Staphylococcaceae > Staphylococcus > Staphylococcus sp. HMSC062A01. The sequence goes on along the minus strand of NZ_KV830598.1, from coordinate 37,839 downwards.
CAGGGCAAGCGCTCTGGTCTTTTTTAATTTATAAATATATTTCTGTTAAAATAGATTTTAGAAAATAAACGTTAAGGATGAAAATATGAAATATAATACAATATTATTAGACTTCGATGATACATTAGTTGATTTTTATGATGCTGAAGATAAAGCTTTTCACAATATGGCCAAACATTATCATCATTACCCAACAGCAGAAGACTTTCAATTTTTTAAACAAATTAATCAGGCACATTGGGAGGCTTTTCAAAAGAATAAACTAACTAAAGAAGAAGTTCTTTCACACAGATTCATTGAATATTTTAATCATTATGGGATTGAAGTGGATGGTAAACAAGCAGATGTTACTTTTAGGGATGAATTAGCTAAAGCACCCATTAAGCATTTTGATTCTACTCTAGAAACGATAGATCGATTAGCTCAAAACAATGAGCTTTATATTGTTACTAATGGTGTTACAGATACTCAAAAAAGACGTATCGCACAATTACAATTTAAAGACACATTTGATGATGTATTTATATCAGAGGAAACGGGTTATCAAAAGCCAATGATTGAGTTTTTTGATTATGTGTTTGAAAAAATTGGTAAGGACAAACGAAAATCTACCATTATTGTTGGTGATTCATTAACTTCAGATGTATTAGGTGGAAAAAATGCGGGAATAGCTACATGCTGGTTTAATGTAAGAAATAAAAAGAATAATTCTGATATAAATCCAGATTACGAAATTAAATCATTGAGTGAATTAGTTGATTTAATTGAAAATGAGTAAAAACATTTTATGCAAAAAAGTTGGAGTGGTAAAGATTCTGATAGAACTTTTATCACTCCGTAGTTTTTCCATATTATAATTAATTATTTAGGAGACCATACGAGTACATCATGACCTTCAGGATTTTTAGCGTGTACATCCTCAAAATCTTGATTCATTAAAAAATCTTTAGAATTTTGACGTGCAATGGCTTTGATAGGCATATGATAAGATTTTGCATAATCAATGAGTGACTGACCGTACCCTTTATTTTTATAGTTATTTAAAACTTCTAATTTCCAAAGTAGTAAATAATCATCGAATTCTGGAAAGTAAATTTCCTCAACGTCACCCTTTTTTAGTAAAGCCATTCGGGCAACAAGGTTTTCACCGTGAAAGATGCCATAGAATGGTGATTCAGAACTGGCATCGATCATTTGGCCTTGTAGTTCTTCAACCATGTATAAATCTTTGTTACCGAATTCTCTAAAAGCCTCAAACAATTCGTCTGTTTTATAATTAATTTCAAGATGTTTTACTTCACTCATTTGCGTTATCCCCCTTATTTCTTTTGTTATATTATAACTTAAATAATATGTAAATTTCATTCAATTGTATTTTCAGGACGAAAGGGTAAATTTCACTTCAAAAATTATAAATTTTTAAGCCGTTAAATTGTCATATAATGCTATAATCTTTATACTATATGAGTAATAGCTATGTTGAAGGAGTATAGATATGGATTGTCGAGTAACTCATTTTAAAGAAAAAGATTCATTTATTTCAAAATTAAAAGAAAGTGATAAAAGTTTATTAGAATTTTATCAATATAACCCAGTTGAGACAGCTAGTTTCACGACTAGAATGAAACGTGCTAATAATGGTAGAGAAAAACAATTAGCACAAATCATTAAAGACTATATGGCGGATTTGAAATTAACTACTTCTCAGCTAGAGCATATTGAGGCGCTTGAACAAGGAGCTAAAGTAGTTATTGGAGGTCAACAATCAGGATTGTTTGGGGGACCTTTATACACTTTCCATAAAATTCTTTCGATAGTAACGTTAAGTAGTCAACTAACTAAAGAATACGGTGAAACGGTTATTCCTGTGTTTTGGATTGCTGGAGAGGATCATGATTTTGATGAAGTGAATCATACGTATGTTTATAATGTGAAAGAGGCGCAATTAAAGAAAGTGAAGTACCATACAATGACGCCTCCAGAAACAAATATTTCAAGATATACTCCTGATAAGGAAGCTATGCTTAATGCATTAAATCTTTTCTTCGAAGAATTAAAAGAAACTAAACATTCTAAACCTTTATATAGATTATGCGTGGATATTATTAATGAGTTTGATACTTGGACTGATATATTTAAGGCTTTATTGCATACGGTCTTTAAAGAACACGGTGTGCTACTCATCGATGCACAGAACGATAAGCTTAGACAACTTGAAAAACCATTACTCAAAGAAATAGTAAATAATCATTCTAAAATTAATCAAGTATTCAGACAAACACAAGAGCAAACCATTGCATCGGGATTAACACAAATGATACAGACAGATACTAATGTACATTTGTTCCTTCATGAGGATGGTATGCGTCAATTAATATCAAAAGAAGATAATCATTTTAAATTAAGTAAATCTGATATTACCTACTCTGAAGATGAATTAATTGAATTAATAGAGACAGAGCCGGAGCGTTTCTCAAACAACGTCGTTACGAGACCAGTCATGGAAGAATGGCTATTTAATACAGTAGCATTCATAGGTGGTCCAAGTGAAATTAAATATTGGGCAGAACTAAATAATGTATTCAAATTACTTAATGTAGAAATGCCAATAGTTATTCCACGTATGAAGATGACATATATGATGGAAAGAACACAAAAACTACTTAAACAATATAGCCTTAATGTTGAAAAAGTTATTCAAGATGGTATCGATGATGACAAAAATGAATTTGTACGTGAAAAAGCTTCCGATATGTTTATACAACAAGTAGAAGAATTGAAAGCAAAACATGAAAATGTGTATCAACAATTATTAAATGAAGTTAAGGAAAATCAAGATAATTTCAATTTAGTAACTAAAAATGAAGAAATTCATAATAAACAATTTGATTATTTACTGAAACGCTATTTGTTAAATATTGAACGTGAGAATGATATTAGTATGAGACAATTTAGAGAATTGGATTTAGTATTACATCCTCACCACGGATTACAAGAAAGAATCTGGAATCCACTACAAATTATGAATGATTTTGGGATTGATGTGTTTAGTCCCTCCACTTTCCCACCACTTGAATACACATTTGATCAAATCATCATTAAACCTTAATAAATCAAGCTTTAAACCTATTTTATCGAAATGATAAAATAGGTTTTTTTTGTATGAAAAAAGAATTTTAAGATATTTTACAGAATTAGTGGAGGATAGTGGGGATATGTGGTAAATTATAAATAAGGTGAGGTGATAATAATGTTCATGGGAGAATACGAACATCAACTTGATGCTAAAGGACGTATGATAATTCCATCTAAGTTTAGATATGACTTAAACGAACGTTTTATTATCACGCGAGGCCTTGATAAATGTTTGTTCGGTTACACACTTGAAGAGTGGCAACAAATAGAAGAAAAAATGAAAACCTTACCTATGACAAAGAAAGACGCACGTAAGTTTATGCGTATGTTCTTCTCAGGTGCCATCGAAGTGGAATTGGATAAGCAAGGGCGTATTAACATTCCTCAAAATTTGAGGAAGTACGCTAGTTTAATTAAAGAATGTACAGTAATAGGTGTTTCAAATCGAATTGAAATTTGGGATAGAGAAACTTGGAATGATTTTTATGATGAATCTGAAGAGAGTTTCGAAGATATTGCTGAAGATTTAATAGATTTTGATTTTTAATGGAGGAATAAGTCGTGTTTCATCATATTAGCGTCATGCTTAACGAAACAATTGATTATTTAGACATCAAAGAAGATGGTATTTATGTAGACTGTACGCTTGGTGGCGCGGGTCATGCACTCTATTTATTAAATCAATTAAACGATGACGGTAGATTAATTGCGATTGATCAAGACACTACAGCATTAGATAATGCTAAAGAGGTATTGAAAGATCATCTACATAAAGTCACGTTCGTACATAGTAACTTTAGAGAATTAACTGACATTTTAAAAAACTTAAACATTGAAAAGGTAGACGGAATTTATTATGACTTAGGCGTTTCTAGTCCACAGTTGGATGTTCCAGAGCGAGGATTTAGTTATCATCATGATGCTAAACTTGATATGAGAATGGATCAAACGCAGCAACTTAGCGCATACGAAGTAGTCAATCAATGGCCATATGAAGCACTTGTTAAGATTTTTTATCGCTATGGTGAAGAGAAATTTTCTAAACAAATAGCGAGACGAATTGAAGCACATCGTGAACATCAGCCTATCGAAACTACATTAGAGCTAGTTGACATCATTAAAGAAGGCATTCCTGCTAAAGCTCGAAGAAAAGGTGGTCATCCTGCAAAGCGTGTATTTCAAGCTATACGTATTGCCGTTAATGACGAATTATCTGCATTCGAAGATTCAATTGAGCAGGCAATCGAGCTTGTAAAAGTTGGAGGCAGAATTTCAGTAATCACTTTCCACTCTTTAGAAGACAGATTATGCAAACAAATGTTTCAAGAGTATGAAAAGGGTCCTGATGTGCCTAGAGGGTTACCAATTATTCCTGAAGCTTACACACCTAAACTCAAGAGAGTAAATCGCAAACCAATTACGGCAACGGATACAGATTTGGATGAAAATAACAGAGCGCGCAGTGCTAAATTACGTGTTGCAGAAATTTTAAAATAAGGAGTAATTGACGATGGCTGTAGAAGAAATATATGAACCATATGAAGACGTCCAGCACAATAGTATACCGAAACAACAACCTCAATCGGAACCACAAACAAGAACAGTTACTAAGAAGGTTGTAGTTCAACTCACAAGATTTGAGAAATACTTATACATAACACTTGTTACTGCAATTGCAGTTATTGCTATTTATATGCTATCTTTAAAAATGGATGCGTATGATACGAATAGAAAGATTGCAGATTTAGACTCCAAAATTGAACAACAATCAAGTGAAAATAGCGCAATTCAATCTGAAATTAAAAAAAGTTCTTCTTACCAACGCATTTACGACAAGGCTAAAGCACAAGGTATGAGCCTAAATAACGACAATGTAAAGGTAGTGCGTACAAATGGCGAAGCGAAAAATTAAAATTAGAAAAAATAAATTAGGAGCAGTCCTCCTTGTTGGTATATTCGGACTGCTCTTTTTTATATTGGTTTTAAGATATTCATATATTATGATCACAGGGCATTCTGATGGACAAGATTTAGTAATGCGAGCGAATGAAAAATATTTAGTTCAAAACAATGAACAAGCTGAACGAGGCAAGATTTATGATAGAAACGGTAAAATTCTTGCCGAAGATGTCGAAAGATATAAAGTTGTAGCGGTAGTCGATAAGAGCGCAGGTAAAAGTGGAGAAAAACCTCGCTATGTAGAGGATAAAAAGAAGACAGCTAAAGAACTTTCTAAAATTATAGACATGAAACCGGAAGAAATTGAAAAACGACTTAATCAGAAAAAAGCATTCCAAGTGGAATTTGGTCAAAAAGGAACTAATTTAACTTATCAAGATAAACAGAAACTGGAAAAAATGGACTTACCAGGTATTACATTATATCCAGAAACTGAACGTTTTTATCCAAATGGTAATTTTGCGTCTCACTTAATAGGAATGGCACAAAAAAATCCAGATACAGGCGAATTAAAAGGTGCACTTGGTGTTGAAAAAATCTTTGATAGTTATTTAAGTGGAACTAAAGGTGCATTATCTTATATACAAGATATATGGGGATATATTGCTCCAAATACTAAAAATGAAAAATCACCTAAACGTGGTGATGATGTTCATTTAACAATTGATTCAAATATACAAGTATTCGTTGAGGAAGCATTGGATGATATGGTTAAGAGATATCAACCAAAAGATTTATTTGCTGTTGTCATGGATGCTAAAACAGGTGAAATCTTAGCATTCAGTCAACGTCCTACGTTTAATCCTGAGACAGGTGAAGATTTCGGAAAAAAATGGGCGAATGATTTATATCAAAATACGTATGAACCAGGTTCTACTTTTAAATCATTTGGTTTAGCGGCAGCTATACAGGAAGGTAAGTTTGATCCTAAGAAAAAATATGAGTCTGGACATCGTGATATCATGGGTTCTAGAATTTCCGACTGGAATAAAACTGGTTGGGGCGAAATTCCAATGTCATTAGGCTTTACTTATTCTTCAAATACGCTGATGATGCACTTACAAGACTTAGTAGGTGCTGACAAAATGAAATCATGGTACGAAAGATTTGGTTTTAACAAACCAACTGGTGGTCTGTTTGATGGTGAAGCAGAGGGTAATATTGCTTGGTCGAATGAATTACAACAAAAAACGTCAGCATTCGGGCAATCTACAACTGTTACGCCGGTACAAATGATTCAGGCGCAATCTGCTTTCTTTAATAAAGGGAATATGCTTAAACCATGGTTTGTGGATAGTATTAAAAATCCAATTTCCAAAAAGACATTCTATCAAGGCAAAAAAGAAATTGCTGGCAAACCAATTACTGCTTCTACCGCAAGTAAAGTGGAAACAGAATTAGATAAAGTAGTTAATAGTAAGAAGAGTCATGCGATGAATTATAGAGTAGATGGTTATGATATTGAAGGTAAGACAGGTACTGCCCAAGTGGCGGATGAAAAAAACGGCGGATATGTTAAGGGTGAAAATCCATACTTTGTAAGTTTCATTGGTGATGCGCCTAAGAAAAATCCCAAAGTTATTGTTTATGCCGGTATGAGCTTAGCTCAAAAGAATGATCAAGAAGCTTATGAAATGGGTGTAAGTAAGGCTTTCAAACCAATTATGGAAAATACACTTAAATATTTAAATGTAGGTTCTAAAAAAGATGAAACTAAATCTGCACAATATTCAAAAGTACCAAATGTAACTGGACAATCTACTGAAAAAGCAAAAGAAAGTTTGAAATCTGAAGATTTACAAGCAACCGTTATTGGTAATGGAGATAACGTCAAATCTCAATCAATTAAAGCCAATAAAAAATTATTGCCTAATAGTAAGGTGCTCTTGTTAACTGATGGTGATATTACAATGCCAAATATGAAAGGTTGGACAAAAGATGATGTACTTGCCTTTCAAGAATTAACCGGCATTAACGTTACAACTAAAGGTAGTGGATATGTAACAAAACAATCGGTTAACAATGGAACCACATTAAAAGACAATAGTAAGGTTGAAATTGAATTATCTCCAGAAGATCCTGACGATACATCGACGAATACAAATGACAATGAGACAACATCAAATGACTCTTCTAATAAAGATAAAGCTAGTTCTTCAGAGGATAAGGGAAAAAACAATAAGAATGATACTTCGACCTCTTCTGAACAAGAACAACAGACAAACAATAGTCAAGATTCTAACGATTGATTATAATTTGACTTGAAAAAGTAGATGATAAGTTATGAGAATTGAATGAACGTCTAAAAGTTGTGACAAGCATATTGAGCATAGGTTACAAAATAGAACTTTAGTAGCAAATATAAGTGAGGGGGTGGTTATTATCATTCCCTTCTCAGCTCGTGTTACTTCAAAGGGCGTCATACGATCTCATACAAATTTTAAATGAATTTACTTTAAAATATTGATAAAATGAACGAGATATTATCAATTAATAAACTCAGAAGACAAAACTAAAAATTAAATATATAAAGGAGACAATTATGTTTTTTATACTTGCGATTATCGCACTATTAATTACTTTTATCTTAGTACCTATTTTAATTCCAACGCTTAAGCGAATGAAATTTGGACAAAGCATTCGTGAAGAAGGTCCACAAAGCCATATGAAAAAAACAGGCACACCGACAATGGGTGGTTTGACTTTTCTAATTAGTATTATCATTACCTCAATTATTGCAATTTTCTTTGTAGATAATTCAAATCCAATCATTTTATTATTATTTGTGACAATTGGTTTTGGTTTAATAGGTTTTATTGATGATTACATCATCGTAGTTAAGAAAAACAACCAAGGTTTAACAAGTAAGCAGAAATTTTTAGCACAAATTGCAATTGCAGTAGTATTCTTTTTACTAAGTGATGTTCTCCATCTTGTAGAATTTTCAACTAATCTAAACATACCTTTTACAAATATTAGTATTCCATTATCTTTTGCATATGTGATTTTTATTGTTTTTTGGCAAGTTGGGTTCTCAAATGCTGTGAATTTAACAGATGGTTTAGATGGCTTAGCAACAGGATTATCAATCATTGGTTTTACAATGTATGCCATTATGAGCTTTGTTTTAGATTCACCAGCAATTGGAGCATTTTGTATTATAATGATTTTTGCATTATTAGGATTTCTACCGTATAACCTCAATCCCGCAAAGGTATTTATGGGAGACACTGGTAGCTTAGCTTTAGGTGGAATTTTCGCAACAGTTTCAATTATGTTAAATCAAGAATTATCATTGTTACTAATTGGGCTAGTATTTGTAATTGAAACTGCTTCAGTTATGTTACAAGTTGCTTCATATAAACTTACAAAAAAACGTATCTTTAAGATGAGCCCGATTCATCATCACTTTGAATTAAGTGGTTGGGGAGAATGGAAAGTAGTGACAGTGTTCTGGACAGCAGGTTTAATTTCAGGATTAATCGGATTATGGATAGGAGTGCATTAGCATGCTCAATTATACAGGATTAGAAAATAAAGATGTTCTTGTAGTAGGACTAGCCAAAAGCGGATATGAAGCAGCTAAGTTATTAATCAAATTAGGTGCCAATGTGACTGTAAATGATGGTAAAGACTTGTCACAAGATCCTCATGCCAAGGATTTAGAGGCGCTAGGAGTTAAAATAGTTGATGGTGGACATCCTTTATCACTATTAGATAATGAGCCAATTATAGTAAAAAATCCTGGTATTCCTTATACAGTTTCTATAATTCAAGAAGCATATCAGCGACATTTGAAAATATTAACTGAAGTAGAATTAAGTTATTTAATATCAGAAGCACCGATTATAGCTGTAACTGGAACTAATGGTAAAACAACTACGACTTCTTTAATTGGCGATATGTTTAAGAAAAGTAGATTGACTGGTAGACTCTCTGGAAATATAGGCTATGTAGCATCTAAAGTAGCACAAGAAACATCACCTAATGAATATCTAATAACTGAATTATCTTCATTCCAATTATTAGGTGTAGAGCAATATCGTCCGCATATTGCGATTATCACAAATATATATTCTGCTCATCTAGATTATCACGAAACGCTTGAAAACTATCAAAACGCCAAGAAACAGATTTACAAAAATCAAACAGAAAATGATTACCTAATATGTAATTATCATCAAAGACATTTAATTGAGTCTGAAAATTTGAAAGCTAAAACATTATATTTCTCTACTCAACAAGAAGTAGACGGTATATATATTAAAGATGGGTTTATTGTTTACAAAGGAATAAGAATTATTAATATAGATGATTTAGTATTACCTGGGGAACATAATTTAGAAAATATTCTAGCTGCAGTGTTAGCTTCAATCTTAGCTGGTGTACCAATAAAAGCAATTATAGATAGTTTAACGACATTTTCTGGTATAGATCACAGATTACAATATATAGGTACAAATCGCACTAACAAGTATTACAATGATTCTAAAGCTACAAACACACTTGCTACACAATTTGCATTAAATTCATTCAAGCAACCAATCGTTTGGTTATGTGGTGGTTTAGATCGTGGTAATGATTTCGATGAATTAATACCTTATATGAAGAATGTACGTGTCATGGTTGTTTTTGGTCAAACTCAAGAAAAATTTGCTAAGCTTGGCAATAGTCAAGGTAAGTTAGTGCTGAAAGCTACAGATATTGAAGACGCTGTTAAAAAGGTACAAGATGTAGTCGAACCGAATGACGTTGTCTTACTATCACCTGCATGTGCAAGTTGGGATCAATATAAAACATTTGAAGAACGTGGAGAAAGATTTATAGAAAGTTTCCGTGCCCACTTACCATCTTATTAAAGGTTGTGAAATCAAGTGAAAGATAAACGACGTAAAGATAATAAGGTGAGCTCGATTCAAAGTCTTATTGAAAAAAGAAATCGAGAATTAAACAATGAAGAACACCTTTCAAATCAAGATGCTAATCATAAGGATAAGAATAAAGTTTCCACAGTTGACGCTCAATTGTATAAAATTAATAAGCCTAATGAGACTTCTAAACAACAAGATCAAAATCAATTAATAGATGAAGATAACTTTAATAATCAATCCAATGAATCCGAACAATTGGAACAAAATGAAGCAATTGAACAATTTAACGAAACATCTGATGAAAATGCTCAAAGCGTTGAAAGTACCAAAATGAATGATAGTCACAGACTCTCCACTAATTCTAGTGAAAAAACATATAAGCTATCTATTAAAGATAGAGTTAAAGAGTTCAATGACAATCGTAAAAGAAAAAAACATGCCAAGAGTACACAATTTGATCATTTATCACCACAAGAGAGAAAAGAACAATTAAGAATTCAGCGAAGGAAGCGTCAAAAAAGAATTCAGTACATTATCATTACATTTTTAGTATTATTAATAATTTTATTTTTACTCTACATGTTTACACCACTAAGTAGAATTTCTAATATTAAAATTAGTGGAAATAACAATGTGAGTAACAGACAAGTTGAAAAAGCTTTGGATGTGAAAGATAATTCAAGAATGTATACCTATAGTAAACGTAAAGGTGTTCATAATCTGAAGAAGAATGATTTAATAAAAGACGTAAAAATTAAAAAGCAATTACCGAATACGTTAAAAGTGCAAATAACTGAAAATCAAGTTGTAGGTGTTGTTAAAGAAAAGAATAAATATGTGCCAATTATAGAAGGAAATCAAGAATTGAAAAGCTTTGATGGTAATATTGCCGGAAGTGGACCTATTTTAGAAGGATTTAAAGGTGAAGAAAAAAGCAACATGATTAAATCTTTATCTAAGATGTCTCCAGAAATTAGAGATATGATTTCAGAAATTAAGTACGCACCTAAGCAAAATAGCCAAAATCGAATTCTTTTATATATGCAAGATGATATGCAAGTAGTTGGCAACATAAAAACGATTGCTAATAAAATTAAATATTATCCTCAAATGTCACAATCTTTATCAAAAGACGACTCTGGTAACTTGAAAACCCAAGGTTATATAGATTTATCTGTAGGTGCATCATTTATACCGTATAATGAAAATAGTAGCGGAGATTCAAAATCCGATCAAAATGTTCGTCAAAAATCACAACAAGAAACTGATGCAAAAGATGAGTTACAAAGCGCTTTAAATAAAATTAACGAACAATCAGATTCAAATAATTAAAAAATTTCGATATTAATATGTGTTTATAGTTCACAAGCCTTACGACGTATTGTAAACTAAACATAGTGTATTTTAATAGTAATTTGTCAGGAGGTGCCTATCTATGGAGGAACATTACTATGTAAGCATAGATATTGGTTCATCAAGTGTAAAAACAATAGTAGGCGAAAAATTTCACAATGGAATAAATGTGATAGGTACAGGACAAACCTACACTAGCGGTATCAAGAACGGATTAATTGATGATTTCGACGTTGCTAAACAAGCAGTTAAAGATACAATTAAAAAAGCTTCTATCGCATCAGGTGTAGACATTAAAGAAGTTTTCTTAAAATTACCTATCATAGGTACTGAAGTATATGATGAAGCAAATGAAATTGATTTTTATGAAGATACTGAAATAAACGGCACACACATTGAAGAAGTGCTAGAAGGTATTCGTCAAAAAAATGATGTAGCGGATACTGATGTAATTGATGTATTCCCTATTCGTTTTATTGTGGATGGGGATAATGAAGTATCAGACCCTAAAGAATTGATTGCTAGACACTCATTAAGAGTTGAAGCAGGAGTTATTGCAATTCATAAATCTATCTTAATCAACATGATTAAATGTGTAGAATCATGTGGCGTAGATGTTTTAGATGTTTATTCAGATGCTTATAATTACGGATCAATTCTTACAGCTACTGAAAAAGAATTAGGCGCATGTGTAATAGATATTGGTGAAGATTTAACTCAAATTGCCTTTTATGAGCGTGGAGAATTAGTAGACGCTGATTCAATTGAATTAGCGGGTCGCGATATTACAGATGATATTGCTGAAGAACTAAATACTACATATGAAACGGCTGAAAAGATTAAACATCAATATGGTCATGCTTATGCTAATTCTGCATCAGATCAAGATGTATTTAGTGTAGATCAAGTAGACAGTGATGAATTAGTTGAATATACTCAAAAAGATTTAAGTGCTGTAATTGAGAGAACAATGCAAGATATCTTTGATGAGGTGTTTGATGTATTAGTTGACTTAGGGTTAACTAGAGTGAACGGTGGTTTCATTGTAACTGGCGGTTCTTCAAACTTATTAGGAGTTAAAGAATTACTTAATACGATGGTAAATGAAAAGATTAGAGTTCATACACCGTCACAAATGGGTATCAGAAAGCCAGAATTCACATCAGCTATTTCTACTATATCTAGTAGCATCACTTTTGATGAGTTGCTCGATTATGTTACAATGAGTTATCAAGATAATGATGAGTTTGAAGAAGAAGTTATTGAAGATAACGAGAGAGAACATACTTCTAAATCAGGTGGATTTGACTGGTTTAAACGTAAGTCAAATAAACATGAAGATACTTATGAAGAAGACTACAACGAACCACATGAAAGAACAGATAAAGTAGACGACTATGATAAGTATGATAGCAATGAAAGTCATCGCGATACGACAGAACATTATGATGATCAAGAGCAACCTCAAAAAGAAGAGGGCAAATTTAAAAAACTTATGAAATCTTTATTTGAATGATGGGCCAAAAAGACTAGGAGGATATATAAATGTTAGAATTTGAACAAGGATTTAATCATTTAGCGACATTAAAAGTCATCGGTGTAGGTGGCGGTGGTAACAACGCTGTTAACCGTATGATTGACCATGGCATGAACAATGTAGAATTTATTGCAATTAATACAGACGGACAAGCTTTAAACTTATCTAAAGCAGAATCTAAGATCCAAATTGGTGAGAAATTAACACGCGGACTTGGTGCTGGTGCAAATCCAGAAATTGGTAAGAAAGCAGCTGAAGAGTCACGTGAACAAATTGAAGATGCAATCCAAGGTGCAGATATGGTATTCGTAACTGCTGGTATGGGTGGCGGTACTGGTACAGGTGCTGCACCAGTAGTAGCTAAGATTGCTAAAGAAATGGGAGCATTGACTGTTGGTGTAGTAACACGTCCATTCGGTTTTGAAGGACGTAAACGTTCAACTCAAGCAGCAGCTGGTGTTGAATCTATGAAAGCAGCAGTTGATACACTAATTGTTATCCCTAACGATCGCTTATTAGATATAGTTGATAAATCAACTCCAATGATGGAAGCATTTAAAGAAGCAGATAATGTATTACGTCAAGGTGTTCAAGGTATCTCTGACTTAATCGCTGTATCAGGTGAAGTAAACTTAGACTTTGCTGACGTTAAAACAATTATGTCTAACCAAGGTTCTGCTTTAATGGGTATTGGTGTCTCTTCTGGAGAGAACAGAGCAGTTGAAGCAGCTAAAAAAGCAATTTCATCACCATTACTTGAAACTTCAATCGTTGGTGCTCAAGGTGTGTTAATGAACATCACTGGTGGGGAATCGCTATCATTATTTGAAGCTCAAGAAGCGGCTGACATCGTGCAAGATGCTGCAGATGAAGATGTAAATATGATCTTTGGTACAGTTATCAATCCTGAACTACAAGATGAAATTGTAGTAACTGTAATTGCTACTGGTTTTGAAGATAAACCAACTTCACAAGGACGTAAAGCTTCAAGTACTGGTTTCGGAACAAGTGCAACTTCAAGCACTTCAACACAAGCAAGTACGCCAAGAGAAGAATCATTCTCACAAAGCTCATCAAGCTCTCGTTCTTCTGAAAGTGTATCAGAAAGAAATCATACTACTAAAGATGACGATATTCCTAGCTTTATCAGAAATAGAGAAGAAAGACGTTCTAGAAGAACTAGACGTTAATTGAAAATAAGTTTTGTCTATATTTCGTTGTATGGTTAAGTGTATATATCGTCTTAATCATTCCTAATTGGGAGTAGAACGGCGAATTCACTTGTGGATTCATGTTCGCTCCCTTTTTATTTACTTTCAAGCAAAGTGAAGATTGTTATATAATATATCTATATTCAATTTTAGAGTAAGCTTTTTAGAAATCGACAAAAATAAAACTTTTAATTAAGGTGGTTTGATCTCGTGTCAGAGAAATTTGTAAAGTATCCCCATCACTTGAAATATGAATCTCAAGACTTGAAGTATGTCAAATTAGGATTCACTACAAGAGAAGGTGGCTATAGTCTATATCCAGAATCATCATTCAATATGGCAAGATATGTGGATGATAATCCTGAAAATATTACTAAACACCAAGAAATGTTGGCGGACGCGATTGGGTTTGAAAGAGCACAATGGGTATTTCCAATTCAAACTCATGAAAATCGAGTAATGGAAATTTCGCAAAGTCATCGTGGAACTAACATCGATACATTAACAGATGATATGTATGGTATTGATGGGATTTATACATATGAACCTGATACGTTATTAACGATGTGTTACGCTGATTGTGTACCAGTTTATTTCTATAGTGAAAAACATCACTATGTAGGATTAGCACATGCTGGCTGGCGAGGTACATATGGTCAAATTGTTAGTGAAATGTTAAAGCAAATTGATTTTGATTATAATGATCTAAAGATTGTAATTGGACCATCTACATCAACTACATATGAAATTAATGATGATATTAAAGCGAAGTTTGACACATTACCGATTAATGTAAAAGATTATATTGAAACTCGTGGAGAGAATCGACATGGTATTGATTTAAAACGTGCTAATGCACTATTACTTAATCATTATGGTGTACCATTCGACAATATATATATAACTGATTATGCTACATCAGAGGATTTATCACTTTTCTTTTCATATCGAGTTGAAAAAGGTCAAACAGGTAGAATGTTGGCTTTTATAGGCCAAAAATAATCTGATTAGATTAGTTATATAAATAATAAATATTTAAATATATATGTATTTATTAATGACAATTAAACTTAACAAATGGTGAAGAGGTTGAGTAGAATATGGATGTAAAACAAAATTTAAGAAATATAGAAAGTGAAATACAATCACACTTTAAAAATAGTGAAGCGTCTACCTTGCCAAACGTGATTGCAGTAACAAAATATGTTACAATAGACCGTGCTAAAGAAGCTTATGATGCTGGACTTAGACATTTTGGTGAAAATAGATTAGAAGGCTTTTTAGAGAAGAAATCTGCGTTGCCTAACGATGTTACTATGCACTTTATAGGTTCTTTACAATCTAGAAAAGTAAAAGAAGTCATAAACGAAATTGATTACCTACATGCACTAGATAGACTTAGTTTAGCTAAGGAAATTAATAAAAGAGCGGATCATGAGATTGCCTGCTTCATACAAGTCAATGTCTCAGGAGAAGAATCTAAACATGGTATTGCTTTGAATGAAGTTAATCACTTTATAGAACAAATTGAACAATATGATAAAATAAAAATTGTCGGATTAATGACAATGGCACCTTATACAGAAGACACCACATATATTCGACAGTTATTTAAACAATTACGAGTAAAACGAGATGAAATCAAAAAACTTAATTTAGATTATGCACCGTGTGACTATTTATCTATGGGAATGAGTAATGATTATGCAATTGCTGTAGAAGAAGGTGCTTCATTTATAAGAATTGGGACTAAACTTGTAGGAGAATAGGAGTGAGCCCCGTGGCTATTAAAGATTTATTTAATAATTTTTTTCTAATGGATGATGAAGAAGAAGTTGAAAGCCCTGAAGAGCGACAACGTCGTGTAGTTCAGAATGAAGAGAATGAAACAAACAATGTTCAACAGAATCAACCGCAACAATCAGAACGTTTATATAGTAATCAAAGTAAATTGAAAACAGTACCACAAAAGAAATCAACAAGAAATTATAACTCAGAAGAAAGGAATGTGCGTATGAATCAACCGTCATCAAAGTCAAACGGCAAAAATGTTGTTACAATGAATCAAACGTCTCAAAGTTATAGTGGTTATGAAAGTTCAAAAATGTGCTTATTCGAACCACGAGTATTTTCAGATACACAAGATATCGCGGATGAATTAAAAAACCGCCGTGCTACTTTAGTGAATTTACAACGTATTGATAAAATTTCAGCTAAACGCATTATTGATTTTTTAAGTGGAACAGTTTATGCAATTGGTGGAGATATTCAACGTGTAGGTACTGACATATTCCTTTGTACACCTGATAATGTAGAAGTTGCGGGAAGTATTACAGATCATATTGAACAAATGGAATCGCAACACTACGAATAAGGAGAACGTTATATGGATGTAGGTTTACTAGCTACCATTTTTAATTTTATAATTTTTCTAGTTCAAATATATTACTTTGGAATGATTATTTATTTCTTTACATCTTGGGTACCTAATATTAGAGAATCTAAGTTCGGTGAAATACTAGGTAAATTATATGAACCATTTTTAGAACCATTTAGAAAGATTATTCCACCAATAGGAATGATTGATATTTCTTCACTTGTAGCTTTGTTTGTACTTGTATTATTCCAAGCTGGGTTAAGAAGTATCTTTAATATGGTAATAGTTCATTTAATGTAATAATATATGGCTTTTAAGAGGCTGAGACAATACATGAGGTTGTTTCAACCTCTTTTATCATTTAATTTAGAATCAGAGAGGTGTAAGATAATCGATATTTATCAGCATTTTAGAGACGAAGAGCAAGGGTTAATAGATCAATTAATAGATAAGTGTGATCAAGTTGAACAGCAGTATGCGCCAATTCTGACAAACTTTCTCGATCCGAGAGGACAATATATACTTGAAGTCATAACAGGCAGTTATGAAGATATGGAAGTGACTTTTTTTGGTGGAGATAACGCAGAGAGAAAACGAGGTATCATTGCACCTAATTATTTTGAACCTGGGGAAGCTGACTTTGAAGAAGTATTAATTCAAATCAACTATCCAGAGAAGTTTGTTAATATACAACATCAACATGTCCTAGGAACACTTATGTCATTAGGAATAGAAAGGGAACAAGTTGGTGATATTATTGTCGGTGACAGTATTCAATTTGTTTTGACAAAGCAATTAGAATCATATATTATGTTGGAATTAACAAAGATAAAAGGTGCTACAGTTAAACTTAATTCTATTCCATTTAAAGATATGATACAATCAGTAGAGAATTGGAAAATTCAAGGTAGTACTGTAAGTGCATTGAGATTAGACGTCGTTTTAAAGGAAATGATTCATAAATCTCGAACAATAGCGAAACAACTAATTGAAAAGAAGCGTGTGAAAGTTAATCACACAATTATTGATTCACCAGATTTTCAAGTTCAAACTAATGATTTATTATCTATTCAAGGATTTGGAAGAGCTCAAATCATTGATATAGGTGGTAGGACTAAAAAAGACAAAATACACATAAATTATCGAACGCTATTTAAGTAATAAATATAAGTCAATTTAATGTTGATTTAAGGAGGATGTAGGATGCCTTTTACACCTAGTGAAATTAAAAATAAAGAATTTACAAAAGTGAAAAATGGTTTAGAACCAGCTGAAGTAAGTGATTATTTAAATCAATTAAGTAATGAAATTGAACGTTTAAAAGAAGAAAAAAAACAACTTGAAAAAGTAATTGAAGAGAGAGATACTAATATTAAATCTTATCAACAAGTTCATCAATCAGTAAGTGATGCCCTTGTTCAAGCTCAACAAGCTGGAGAAGAGACTAAATTGGCTGCTAATAAAGAAGCTGAAGCTGTTATCAGTAAAGCTCAAGCACAAGCAGATTTAATTGTTAATGACGCTATCGAAAAAGCACGTCATTTATCATTCCAAACTGAAGATATGAAACGTCAATCTAAAATATTCAGATCACGTTTCCGCATGCTAGTCGAAGCTCAATTAGATTTACTTAAAAATGATGATTGGGATTATTTATTAAACTATGATATCGATGCAGAAAAAGTTACACAAGAAAATTTCCAACATTTAAATAGCGAAGATATTACACCTGAAGAGCAACTTAGCGCTCAATCTCAACAATCTGAAAGTGTGCTTGCAAGCGAAAATAATAACAGTACAACAGATTCACTAAGTACAAGTGGCGCAACTAGTACAAGTGAGAACGTTACTTCACAATCAAGCGTGAGTCAAAGCGAATCAACATCAAATAAATAATTGTTATAAAATAAGTCAGACAAGTAGGAGATAATAAACTTTTTACAGCGAATTAGGGTTGGTGAAAGCCTAATAAAAGTCTATCTCTTATATCACTGATTTTTACAAAGTTATAATATATATGAGAGAACTCTAAGTTGAGTTAACAAGGGTGGTACCGCGGTAATTCCGTCCCTTTTTAATTGAACTTAGAGTTCTTTTTACATTTAAGGAGTGAAATCAATTATGAACTATAAAGATACTTTATTAATGCCAAAGACTGACTTTCCTATGCGTGGTGGATTGCCAAATAAAGAACCGCAAATCCAAGAACAATGGGAAGCTAACAATCAATACCAAAAAGCATTAGAAAAAAATAAAGGTAACCAATCTTACATCTTACATGATGGACCACCGTATGCTAATGGTAATTTGCATATGGGGCATGCGTTAAACAAAATTATTAAGGATATTATTGTACGTTATAAAACGATGCAAGGTTTTTACGCACCATACGTTCCAGGTTGGGATACACATGGCTTACCAATTGAACAAGCTTTGACTAAAAAGGGCGTAGATCGCAAAAAAATGTCAATTGCTGAATTTAGAGAAAAATGTAAGGAATTTGCGTTAGAACAAATCGAATTACAAAAGAAAGATTTCAAACGTCTTGGTGTACGAGGAGACTTTAATGATCCTTATATCACGCTTAAACCTGAATATGAAGCTGCTCAAATTCGTTTGTTTGGTGAGATGGCGGATAAAGGATTAATTTATAAAGGTAAGAAACCAGTTTATTGGTCACCGTCAAGTGAATCATCTTTAGCTGAAGCTGAAATTGAATATCATGATAAGCGTTCAGCATCTATCCATGTAGCATTTGACGTGAAAGATACTAAAGGTGTAGTAGATGAGGATGCTCAATTCATTATTTGGACAACTACTCCATGGACTATTCCATCTAACGTAGCGATTACAGTTCATCCTGATTTAAAATATGGTCAATATAATGTGAATGGCAAGAAATATATTATCGCACAAGCATTATCTGAAGATGTAGCAGAATCTTTAAAATGGGATAAAGATGCCATTCAATTAGAAAAAGAATTTACAGGTAAAGAGTTAGAGTATGTTGAAGCACAACATCCTTTCTTAGATAGAATCTCACTTGTAATTAATGGTAATCATGTTACAACTGATGCTGGTACAGGTTGTGTTCATACCGCTCCTGGTCATGGTGAAGATGATTATATCGTTGGTCAAAAATATGATTTACCAGTTATTAGTCCTTTAGATGATAAAGGTGTGTTTACTGAAGAAGGTGGACAATTTGAAGGTATGTTTTATGATAAAGCTAACAAAGCAGTTACTGATTTATTAACTGAAAAAGACGCTTTATTAAAACTAAACTTTATTACACATAGTTACCCTCATGATTGGCGTACTAAGAAACCAGTTATCTTCCGTGCTACACCACAATGGTTTGCCTCTATTAATAAAGTAAGACAAGATATTTTAGATGCTATTGAAGAAACAGATTTCAAAGTGGATTGGGGTAAAACACGTATTTACAATATGATCCGTGATCGTGGAGAATGGGTTATTTCTCGTCAACGTGTTTGGGGAGTTCCATTACCTGTATTCTATGCCGAGAATGGCGATATCATTATGACGAAAGAAACAGTTAACCACGTAGCTGATTTGTTTGAAGAGTATGGTTCAAATATTTGGTTTGAAAGAGAAGCAAAAGACTTATTACCTGAAGGCTTTACACACCCTGGTAGTCCAAATGGTACCTTTACAAAAGAAATGGACATTATGGATGTTTGGTTTGACTCTGGTTCATCACATCGTGGTGTATTAGAAAATCGTCCAGAATTAAGTTTCCCAGCTGATCTATACTTTGAAGGCAGTGACCAATATCGTGGTTGGTTTAATTCTTCAATTACAACTGCTGTAGCAACTAGTGGTCAAGCGCCTTATAAATTCTTATTATCACACGGCTTTGTAATGGACGGTGAAGGTAAGAAAATGAGTAAATCACTAGGTAATGTTATTGTTCCTGACCAAGTTGTAAAACAAAAAGGTGCTGACATTGCACGTTTATGGGTAAGCAGTACTGATTATTTAGCAGACGTTCGTATTTCGGATGAAATCTTAAAACAAACTTCTGATGTATATCGTAAAATTAGAAATACTTTAAGATTTATGCTTGGTAATATTAACGATTATAATCCTGATACTGATGCAATTCCTGAAGCAAAATTACTTGAAGTCGATCGTTATTTACTAAATCGTTTACGTGAGTTTACTGCTAGCACAATTGAACATTATGATAACTTTGATTATTTAAATATTTATCAAGAAGTACAAAACTTTATTAATGTTGAATTGAGTAATTTCTACTTAGATTACGGTAAAGATATTCTTTATATTGAAGAGAAAAATGCGCATAAACGTCGTAGTATGCAAACTGTTCTATACCAAATCTTAGTTGATATGACTAAATTATTAGCACCTATTTTAGTTCACACAGCTGAAGAAGTTTGGACACACACACCACATGTAAAAGAAGAAAGTGTTCATTTAGCTGACATGCCTAAGGTAGTTGAAGTTGATCAAGCATTGCTTGACAAATGGAATCAATTCATGGCATTACGTGATGATGTAAACCGTGCGTTAGAAGTTGCACGTAATAATAAAATTATTGGTAAGTCTCTTGAAGCTAAAGTTGTAATTGGTAATAACGACAACTTTAAAGCTGCAGAGTTCTTACAACAATTTGAAGATTTACAACAATTATTCATTGTTTCACAAGTTGAAGTTTCAGATTCTGTAGACAATGCAGAGGCTTATCAACATGGTGATATTAGAATTGATCATGCAGTGGGTGAAAAATGTGAAAGATGTTGGAACTATACTGAAGAATTAGGTTCAGTAGGTGAATTAGAACACTTATGTCCACGATGCCAAGAAGTAGTTAAAACTTTAGTTTAATAAATATATTATTGAAAACACATAGGACATAAATAATATAATAATCCTATTTTGCAATTTATTGTAGCTGACTGAACAGACAAGACGCTTAAATCAAAATTTTCTCAGTTCTAGTCATCCTTGAGGGCAGGCCCCTACAAAGAAATTCTACAAGCAAAGCAAGTTGGGAGTTGGACAACGAATTTGAGAAGAATTCAGTCCGATTCCCTTTTTGTATTTACATTTATAATTTATAAGTAAAAATAATGACGATATGTAATGTTTCACTTTTTAATAAAAGGATATTTAAATAGATATATTTATTAAATCAAGATTATTCGACTATTTAATAATTAGGGGTGAAATCATTAGTAAAATCTTATTAACAGGTGCATCTGGTTATATTGGTGGACAATTAAAAGATCAATTAAAAATGCATCATGATATTATAGCAATTTCAAGAAATACTAGTAACAAAGAAAATGAAGAGAATGTTACTTGGAAAGCTGCTGATTTATTTGATTTAGATGAGATAACAGAAGTAATGGAAGGGGTAGATACTGCAATTTACCTTGTCCATTCTATGATGCCAAACGCCAAGTTAACGCAAGCAAACTTTGAAGATATGGATGCTTTATTAGCAGATAATTTTGCGAGAGCTGCAAAGAAACAAGGCGTTAAACATATTGTATTTATGAGTGGTTTAATTCCAAATGAAGATAAACTATCTGCTCATTTACGTAGTCGTTTGGAATGTGAAAAAATTCTAGGTTCTTATGGTATACCTGTAAGTACATTAAGAGCTGGATTAATTATTGGGGCTAAGGGAAGTTCTTATCCTATTTTAAAACGTTTAGTTGAACGATTGCCTGGTATGGTATTACCTAGTTGGGCATACAATATGATAGCACCAGTTTCAATTAATGATGTAATTAATAAACTGACATTACTAGTAGAGCGAACACCACAACATAATGAGGCTTTTGATATTACAGGACCTGAAATTATGAATTATAAAGAATTAATACAACGTACAGCAGTAGTGCTAAATAAGCGTTTACCAATCGTTGATTTACCAATTATACCTATTTGGGTAAGTAAATATTGGGTACAACTCATTTCACAAGTACCTAAACAAATGGTCTACCCACTTATGAATAGTTTAGTTCATGATATGATTCCGCAACCAGAGCGCACGCATCCTGATATTTCTATTGGAGAGATGACGTATGAAGAAAGTGTGCAACAAGCGCTAGATGAAGAAAATGAAATGAATGAAAATCAAAACAAATCAAAAAAATCATCTAGTTCTAATAGTAAAGAACAAATTAAAGATGTTAGAGCAATATCACGCTTTAGAATCCCAGAAAATTATTCAATGGAAGATGTCTCAAAAACATATGCGAAGTTTATAAATAATATTACGTTACATTTAATTAATGGAACTATAAATGAAAATGAATTTAATATTAGTTTGCCATTTACTAATCAATTTATTTTAAAAATGGAACGTGACATGCAAGATTCTTCAAAAGATATGATTGTTTATAAAATCATAGGTGGTAATTTAGCATTATCTAATAATGGTGGTAATGCTAGATTTGAATTTAGACGCATCTTGGATTCAAATGAAGCTATTATTGCACTACAAGAGTATGAACCAACGTTACCTTGGTCTGTTTATAAGTTTACACAGGCTAATATCCATAAATCTGTAATGGAATTATTTGTTAATCATATGAATAATCTTGCAGATAAAGATAAAGATAAAGAAGCGACAACACAAAGTGATCAATTGTTTAGTACAATCGCGATGACTGCAGGAGCAGTTATAGGTGCATATGTTGGATCAAAAATTTATCATTTGATTAAAGCCTAAATGACGAAAAATTAGTATTAATTTTAAGCTGAATATAATCCACGATTAATAACTTCATAATTAGTGAGAGAAAGGCAATTTCTATGAATATATTATAGAAATTGTCTTTTCTTTTTTTTGTTTGAATTAAGATGTATAGCGTTATTAAAATTAAGTGCAACTGCACTTGTGTAAGGCGTTCTAAAATAAATAATAAAACATAGTTGTGAAAATTTTAAGCAAGCATCTCGACTTAAGTGTAATAATGAACCCAATTTCTAAGACACTGCTTTAAAGCACTACTTTAGAAGTTAATAAATTGCAATATACATACAAAGACTGATAAAATTTTATATATTTTAAGATAAAATAGTAGGTATTATTTTCATTGAATTGTATTTTTCATCCATTAAAAGAAGTAAGTTATATTTAGTAATGCAATATTAGGAGGCCATAATGTTTCATTCAAAACATTCACATTTTGTAAATGGTATAACTATAAATGTTAGAAATTTAGCAGACTTAAGACCATTTTATGAAACTATATTGGGATTTAAAGTTATTACAGAAACAAATCATTCTGTTCAGTACGAGATAGGTCAGTCAAATCATTTTTTAACATTAAATGAAGTTATGAATGGTAGGGAACCACTTTTATCTGAAGCAGGATTATTTTATGTAGGTATAATGCTTCCTAATATTACAGATTTAGCCGATTTACTTGTACAAATGACAGACTTTGAAATTCCGGTAAATGGTGGAGAACAAAGTGTTTGTACGTCCCTCTTTTTTGAAGATCCAGAGGGGAATGCATACAAGTTTTATGTCGACCATGATATGGATTACTGGGGCTACGATAATGAAAATGTAAAGTTAGATATTGAAGCAATCAATGTTCCACGTTTACTAACAAATGTATCAGAACAAACTTGGCAAGGGATTCCTAAAGGCACTAAAATAGGAAATTTATCACTTAAAACGATACGTATGTCAGAGGTTGAATCTTATTATTTAAGATATTTTGGACTTGAACCATCTGCGTATTTAGATCAGTTTTCACTCTATATGTCTTCAAATCAATACTATCATCATTTAGCTGTTAATCAATGGTTATCAAGTACTAAACGTGTGATGAATAACGTAACATATGGTCTTGCTTTAATTGATTATTATTATCCCGAAACAAAGCATATTGATGTTAAAGGTCCAGACGGGCTTTATTTTAGATTTAATTTTATAGAAGTAGTGTGATTTAATGAAAAAATTTATACTTATAATGGTTTTAGGAAGTGTACTTTTCACTGGTGGAGCGATATATGATGGAATTGATAATCAAGATATGACGCAACCGACAATTCATTTTTGGGAAAAGAACCCAATGAAATTAAACTTATATGCTAAAGGCCAATGTACGTATTATGTGTTTGATAGAATTAGACAAGATGGCAATATGATTAGTAATAGATGGGGAGATGCCAAATATTGGGCTAATGAAGCAAGCAATGAAGCAAGCAAAGAAGGATATAAAGTTAATGATAATCCAAGTGTTGGTTCAATCCTTCAATATCCAAAAGGTCAACATGGTCATGTTGCATATGTAGACAAAGTTAATCATGATGGCTCGTTAACCGTTTTTGATATGAATTATCGTAAACCATATGAAGTTACTAAGCGCACAGTTTACGAATACCAACTAGATGAATTTAATTATATTCATCCTAAGAAAAATCAAAGTGAAAACGCATAATGAACTACAGTTACTAATATCATCATCTATTTGTAACTGTAGCTTTTTTTATATAGAGGAGTAAGCTATAATGTAGAGTGTTGTCAAAGTGTAGTGTGTGAATGGAGGCACGTGAATGAAAAAGAAATATTATATAACCATATCTTTAATAGTAGCAATCGCTATATTAATTATTGACCAAGTCACAAAACGGATTATTGCTACAACAATGAATATTGGTGATTCATATGAAGTTATTCCTAATTTTTTAAACATAACATCACATAGAAACAATGGTGCGGCATGGGGAATTCTTAGTGGTAAAATGGGATTCTTTTATATTATTACGATAGTTATTCTCATCGTACTTGTACTATTTTATATTAAAGAAGCAAAGTATAATCTATTTATGCAAGTTGCAATAAGTTTACTATTTGCAGGTGCATTAGGTAACTTTATTGATCGATTAGTTAATGGTGAAGTAGTTGATTTTGCTGATACTAATATTTTTGGATATGATTTCCCAATATTTAATGTTGCGGATTCAAGTTTAACAATAGGTGTATTGTTCATAATCATTGCCTTACTTAAAGATTCGAATTCAAAAGAATAGGAGACTATAATTTGAAAACACATGAATTTAAAATTGAAAACCAAGAGCTTGTTGGACAGCGTATTGATAAATTATTACCTGAATTCAATAATGAATGGTCTAGAAGTCAAATTCAAGATTTGATTAAAGAAGATTTAGTTACAGTTAACGAAAAAGTGATTAAGTCTAATTATAAAGTTAAATTAAATGATCTTATTATTGTTACAGAGAAGGAAGTTGTCGAAGCCGATATTCA
The DNA here is from genome assembly GCF_001836805.1 of Staphylococcus sp. HMSC062A01. Classification (NCBI taxonomy): domain Bacteria; kingdom Bacillati; phylum Bacillota; class Bacilli; order Caryophanales; family Staphylococcaceae; genus Staphylococcus; species Staphylococcus sp. HMSC062A01. The sequence goes on along the minus strand of NZ_KV830598.1, from coordinate 12,113 downwards.
GCCAGAGAACCTAAATTTAGATATTTATTATGAAGATGAAGATGTAGCGATAGTTTATAAACCCAAAGGTATGGTAGTACATCCATCCCCAGGTCATTATTCTGGTACATTAGTTAATGGCTTAATGTACCAAATTAAAGATTTATCTGGAATTAATGGTAAAATTCGCCCAGGTATAGTTCATCGTATTGATAAAGATACTTCAGGGTTATTAATGGTTGCCAAAAATGATATTGCTCATAGAGGGTTAGTGGAACAATTAATGGATAAATCCGTTAAAAGAAAATATACCGCTTTAGTACATGGAAATATTCCACATGATTATGGCACGATTGATGCGCCTATCGGACGTAACGAGAAAGATCGACAATCAATGGATGTCGTTGATAACGGTAAAGAAGCGGTTACACACTTTAATGTTTTAGAACATTTTAATGATTACACATTAATTGAATGTCAATTAGAGACGGGGCGTACACACCAAATTCGTGTACATATGAAATATATTGGTTACCCTCTTGTTGGAGATCCAAAGTATGGTCCACGAAAAACACTTGATATTGGTGGACAAGCATTACATGCAGGTGTTATAGGATTTGAACACCCTGTTACTCATGAATACATTGAACGTCAAGCAGAATTACCTAAAGAATTTGAAACACTTTTAGAAGATATTCGCTTAAGAGATGCATAAGAAAAGAATAGTTTGGTAGCCCGCAAAGTTTCAACGCTTTGTGGGTATTTTTTCTAATTTCACATTTAATCAATGATTCTTTAATATGTATTTTTGAAAAAGTTTGTCTAATTTTTAGTATTTCACAAATTCGATTAACTATAGTAAAAGTATTATTTATTTACAATTGATAATTTTAAAAAATTACATTGACTTATAGCTCAAAAAGTTTTAAGCTAGTAACAGTTCAAAAAAGAAATCGGTGTCTTTAAAAGAGAGTCCAGAGAGGCTTCAAAGACAATGAGTATAATTCTATATACTTTCTTAAAATAATTCAGCGAAATATATGAATTGTTTTATTAGAATGGCTTTATCATGTAATGTCTAACATTACATGTGCGTATATATTAATTTGCCCTCATGTCTTTGAAAAAGGCATGAGGGTTTTTAATTTTAAGAGGTGAGATAATGTCTGAGCGAATCATCATGGATGAAGCTGCAATACAACGTACTGTAACGCGTATGGCACATGAAGTTCTTGAATATAACAAAGGTACAGAAAATCTTGTGTTACTCGGAATTAAAACGAGAGGCGAATTTTTAGCAAGACGTATACAAGACAAAATCAATCAAATTGAACAAAAAATAGTTCCAACAGGTACAATTGATATTACACATTTTCGAGATGATATTGAAATTGCTAACAAGCAAATCACTCAAGATGCAATAGAAATTGATGCTGATATTAACGATAAGGTAGTCATCATCATTGATGATGTACTTTATACAGGAAGAACTGTTAGAGCTTCCCTAGATGCAATCTTGCTTCATTCTCGACCGATTAAAATTGGCTTAGCAGCACTTGTAGATCGTGGACATCGAGAATTACCAATAAGAGCAGATTTTGTAGGGAAAAACATACCAACTTCTAAAGAAGAATCTGTTTTAGTGTATTTAAACGAAAAAGATTTACAGAATGCAGTAATAATTGAATAAAGACCTTTTAAATCAGTACGAGAGACTGAAAAAGGTAAAGTATTCAAAAGTGAGTGTGGATTACGATGATAGAATGGTCAGTATTAATAACCATCTCACTATAATTGAATGCTTTGTCACGTAGATACGGATAACGATAAGTATGAGTGCTTATCTGTATGTTTACTACGATTTTTTTAGTCTCTTTACATTTAAATGTAAAAGAGACTTTTTTTATGAAAGGAAGAAAAAAGATGGAAAATGAACAAATGTTTGAACGAACCGTCAAACCGGTGTTAGACGTACAAGACAAACCTAAACCAACACAATGGGCGCTACTGAGTTTGCAACATTTATTTGCAATGTTTGGTTCTACAGTATTAGTGCCATTCCTAACTGGCTTGCCAATATCAGCTGCTTTACTTGCATCCGGTATAGGAACATTGCTTTATATATTAATTACTAAGGCAAAGATTCCAGCATATTTAGGATCAAGTTTCGCATTTATCACACCAATTATTACTGGATTAAGCACACATAGCTTAGGAGACATGTTAGTAGCACTATTCGCAAGTGGCGTAATGTATGTCATCATCGGTATCCTAATCAAAATCAGTGGTACAGGATGGTTAATGCATTTACTTCCACCGGTAGTTGTAGGACCAGTAATCATGGTAATTGGATTAAGTTTAGCACCAACAGCAGTTAATATGGCAATGTACGAGAACTCAGGAGATATGAAAGGGTACAATTTAAGCTATCTGGTTGTCGCGCTTATTACATTACTTGTAACAATAATTGTGCAAGGGTTCTTCAAAGGTTTCTTATCACTTATACCGGTACTTATTGGTATCATTGTTGGCTATATTGTTTCAATCTTTATGGGGTTAGTTAACTTTTCAAATATTGCTAAAGCAAACTGGATTGACTTCCCACATATCTATTTACCATTTAAAGATTATGTGCCATCGATTCACCTTGGTTTAATACTCGTTATGTTACCAATCGTTTTCGTAACCGTAAGTGAGCATATCGGTCACCAAATGGTTATCAACAAAATCGTAGGTAGAAACTTCTTCGAGGATCCAGGTTTACATCGCTCAATAATCGGAGATGGTGTTTCAACAATGTTCGCTAGTATTATTGGTGGTCCACCAAGCACAACATACGGCGAAAACATCGGTGTACTAGCAATAACAAAGATTTACAGTATCTATGTTATTGGCGGTGCAGCGGTTATAGCGATTGTCTTATCATTTATTGGTAAGTTCTCAGCGTTGATTTCTTCAATACCGACACCGGTAATGGGCGGCGTGTCAATCTTATTGTTCGGTATTATAGCAGCAAGTGGACTAAGAATGTTAGTTGAAAGTAACATTGATTTTGCAAGCAACCGCAACCTAGTAATCGCATCAGTCATCTTAGTTGTAGGTATAGGTAACTTACTCATCAATTTAAAAGGTTTAGGTGTAAACCTTCAAATCGAAGGTATGGCACTAGCAGCACTTTCAGGTATTATCTTAAATTTAATTTTGCCAAAAGAAAAACAGGATTCAAAAAACTAATTTAACAAGGATTATTTATCAGGAGGCGCTTTATGAATAACTTATTATCTATGGAACATTTATCTAACGAGGACATTTACGATTTAATTCAAACAGCTTGTGATTACAAATCAGGAAAGCAAACCTTACCACAATTCGAAGGGAAGTTTGTTTCTAATTTATTCTTTGAAAATTCAACTCGAACTAAGTGTAGCTTTGAAGTAGCAGAACAAAAATTAGGTCTAAAAGAGGTTAATTTTGAAACAAGTACATCATCAGTACAAAAAGGTGAATCACTGTATGATACCTGTAAAACACTTGAAAGCATTGGTGTTGATTTACTAGTAATCAGACATTCTCAAAATGCATACTATGAAGAATTAGAAAATCTTAATATTCCAATTGCTAATGCTGGAGATGGTAGTGGCCAACACCCTACACAAAGTCTTTTAGATATTATGACAATCTATGAGGAATACGGTTCATTTGAAGGATTAAACATTTTAATATGTGGTGATATTAAAAATTCACGTGTAGCTCGAAGTAATTTCATAAGTCTAACTTCATTAGGCGCAAATGTAATGTTCTCAAGTCCAGATGAATGGGTGGACGACTCATTAGATGCACCATATGTTCAAATTGATGATGTCATCGACCAAGTAGATATTGTTATGTTATTACGTGTTCAACATGAACGTCATGGTATTACTGGAGAAGCTAATTTCGAGGCAAATGAATACCATGAACAATATGGTTTAACAATGAATAGATACAATAAGTTAAAAGATAAAGCAATCGTAATGCACCCTGCACCAGTTAACAGAGGAGTAGAAATCGATAGTGAATTAGTTGAAGCACCAAAGGCACGAATTTTTAAACAAATGACTAATGGCATGTATTTAAGAATGTCAGTAATCAATAAACTATTATCAGGAAAAGAGGCGTAAACATTGAAATTAATTAAAAATGCTCAAATTTTAGATAACGGTGAACTTAAACAAGCATCCATTTTAATAGATGGTCAGCACATCAAAGAAATTAACAATAACATTGAAGTAGATGAAAATGTTGAAGTAATTGATGCACAAGGTCATTTTGTAGCACCAGGTTTAATCGATGTTCATGTACATTTACGTGAGCCTGGTGGGGAACATAAGGAGACAATTGAAACAGGTACAAAAGCTGCAGCACGTGGAGGATTCACAACTGTATGTCCAATGCCTAATACACGCCCAGTACCAGACTCAGTTGAACATATGGATCGATTACAACAATTAATTCAAGATAATGCGCAAGTCCGTGTATTACCATATGCTTCAATAACTGTGCGTCAAGCTGGAAAAGAACATGTTGACTTTGATGCATTAGCAAAGCAAGGTGCGTTTGCTTTCACTGACGACGGCGTTGGTGTGCAGGAATCAGCAATGATGTATGAAGCAATGCAACAAGCTGCAAAGGTCAACAAAGCAGTTGTAGCACATTGTGAAGATAATAGTTTAATTTATGGCGGTGCTATGCACCAAGGTAAACGCAGTGAAGAACTTGGTATACCTGGTATTCCAAATATTTGTGAAGCGGTACAAATAGCGAGAGATGTATTATTAGCTGAAGCAGCTAACTGTCATTATCATGTATGTCACGTATCGACAAAAGAGAGTGTCAGAGCTATTCGTGATGCTAAAGCAGCAGGTATTCATGTGACGGCTGAAGTTACACCACATCATTTACTGTTAACTGAAGATGATGTTCCAGGGGATAATGCAATCTATAAAATGAATCCTCCTTTAAGAAGTAAAGAAGATAGAGACGCATTATTAGAAGGATTATTAGATGGCACAATTGATTGTATCGCAACAGACCATGCACCTCATGCTAAAGAAGAGAAAGCACAGCCAATGACTAAAGCACCATTTGGCATAGTAGGAAGTGAAACAGCTTTCCCATTACTTTACACGCATTTTGTAAAAAATGGTGACTGGTCATTACAACAATTAGTTGACTACCTAACAATTAAACCAGCACAAACATTTGATTTACCTTATGGCAAATTGGAACAAGGTTGCTTTGCTGACTTAACGATTATCAATTTAGATGAAGAACGTGAAATCAAAGGTGAAGATTTCTTATCTAAAGCAGACAACACACCATTCATTGGTTACAAAGTTTATGGTAATCCAATTTTAACAATGGTAGAAGGCGAAGTAAAATTTAAGGAGGATAAATAAATGCTTGAGCGACGTTATCTTGTATTAGAAGATGGGACTTATTATGAAGGGTATCAATTAGGATCTAATGATTTATCTGTGGGAGAAATTGTATTTAACACAGCGATGACTGGATACCAAGAGACGATATCAGACCCTTCATATACTGGTCAAATCATTACATTCACATACCCATTAATCGGTAATTACGGTATCAATAGAGATGACTTCGAAGCACTAACACCAACTTTGAATGGTGTAGTAGTGAAAGAAGCAAGCACACATCCTAGTAATTTTAGAAACCAAAAGACGTTACATGATGTGCTTGTTCAATACAAGATACCTGGCATTTCAGGTGTAGATACACGTAGCATCACACGTAAAATTAGACAGCACGGTGTTTTAAAAGCTGGGTTTACTGATAATCGAGATGGCATTGATTCATTAATTAACACATTAAAAAGTACTGAATTACCTCGTGATGAAGTGGAAACAGTATCTACTAAAACACCTTATGTTTCAACAGGTTCAGATTTGAGTGTGGTCTTATTAGACTTTGGTAAAAAACAAAATATTGTTAGAGAATTAAATATGCGTGGCTGTAACGTAACTGTAGTACCATATAACACCACTGCTGAAGAAATATTAGCCATGTCACCAGATGGTGTTATGTTATCAAATGGTCCTGGTGATCCAGATGTTGTAGAGGTTGCAATAGAAATGATTAAAGGTATTTTAGGTAAAATTCCATTCTTTGGAATTTGCTTAGGACACCAATTATTTGCATTATCACAAGGTGCAACATCATTTAAAATGAAATTCGGTCATCGTGGCGCTAATCATCCCGTAAAAGACTTACGTAGTGGGAAAGTAGATATTACAAGTCAAAACCATGGTTATGCTATCGATAAAAATTCATTGGTAAATACTGACTTAGAAGTAACTCATATTGCACTTAATGATGGTACAGTTGAAGGATTAAGACATAAAACCTTGCCAGCATTCTCTGTACAATACCATCCTGAAGCAAGACCAGGTCCAAGTGACTCAAATTATTTATTCGATGAATTTATGACTATGATGAAAGAATTTAAAGAAAAGGAGCAAACAGCAAATGCCTAAACGTGACGATATACAAACGATTCTAGTGATTGGATCAGGTCCAATTATCATCGGACAAGCTGCAGAATTTGATTACGCAGGTACACAAGCGTGTCTTGCCTTAAAAGAAGAAGGCTACCGTGTCATATTAGTAAATTCTAATCCAGCAACAATTATGACGGATAAAGAAATTGCAGATAAAGTTTATATCGAACCGTTAACACACGACTTTATTGCACGTATCATACGTAAAGAACAACCTGATGCATTGCTACCAACTTTAGGTGGTCAAACAGGATTAAATATGGCTATTCAATTACATGATAGTGGTGTATTAGAGGCTAATAATGTGAAATTACTTGGTACAGAATTAAAGTCAATTCAACAAGCAGAAGATAGAGAGCTATTTAGATCACTAATGAATGATTTGAATGTACCTGTTCCTGAAAGTGATATTGTGAATACTGTTGAACAAGCATTTGCATTCAAAGATGAAGTAGGTTATCCACTCATCGTTCGTCCAGCATTTACTATGGGCGGTACAGGTGGTGGCATATGCTACAATGATGAAGAATTAAAAGAAGTAGTGAGTAATGGATTGCATTACAGCCCGGCTACACAATGCTTAATTGAAAAGTCAATTGCTGGTTTCAAAGAAATCGAGTATGAAGTAATGCGCGATAAAAATGACAATGCTATTGTGGTTTGTAATATGGAGAATATAGATCCTGTAGGTATTCATACAGGTGACTCTATCGTAGTTGCACCAAGTCAAACATTATCAGATGTTGAATATCAAATGTTACGTGATGTATCTTTAAAAGTTATTAGAGCATTAGGTATTGAAGGAGGATGTAATGTTCAACTTGCATTAGATCCACATTCATTTAATTACTACATTATTGAAGTGAATCCACGTGTATCTCGTTCATCAGCACTTGCATCTAAAGCAACTGGATATCCGATAGCGAAATTAGCAGCGAAGATTGCAGTGGGCTTAACGTTGGATGAAATGCTAAACCCAGTTACAGGTACATCATATGCAGCCTTTGAACCAACACTAGATTATGTTATTTCCAAAATTCCAAGATTCCCATTTGATAAATTTGAAAAAGGTGAACGTGAATTAGGTACTCAAATGAAAGCCACTGGTGAAGTAATGGCTATAGGACGTACATATGAAGAATCTTTATTAAAAGCGATACGTTCACTTGAATACGGTGTACATCATTTAGGTTTACCAAATGGAGAGAGTTTTGACTTAGATTATATTAAAGAACGCATCAGTCATCAAGATGATGAAAGACTCTTCTTTATAGGTGAAGCAATTAGACGTGGTACAACACTTGAAGAGATACACAATATGACGCAAATCGATTATTTCTTCTTAAATAAATTCCAAAATATCATTAATATTGAACATGAATTAAAAAATCACCCAGGAGATTTGGAATATCTTAAATATGCTAAAGATTATGGATTTAGTGATAGAGTAATTGCACATCGATTCGGCATGACAGAATCAGAAGTATATCAATTACGCCAAGATAATAATATTAAACCAGTATACAAAATGGTTGACACTTGTGCTGCAGAGTTTGAATCAACAACGCCATACTACTATGGCACATATGAAACTGAAAATGAGTCAATTGTAACTGATAAAGAGAAAATATTAGTGCTTGGTTCAGGTCCTATTCGTATTGGACAAGGGGTAGAATTTGACTATGCTACTGTACACGCTGTATGGGCAATTCAAAATGCTGGATATGAGGCAATTATCGTGAATAATAACCCTGAAACAGTATCTACTGACTTTTCAATTTCAGATAAGTTATACTTTGAACCGCTAACTGAAGAAGATGTGATGAACATTATTAATTTAGAACAACCTAAAGGTGTTGTAGTTCAATTTGGTGGTCAAACAGCAATTAACTTAGCAGATAAACTAGCTAAACATGGTGTCAAAATATTAGGTACGTCTTTAGAAGATTTAAATCGTGCTGAGGATAGAAAAGAATTCGAAGCGCTATTGCATACGATTGATGTACCTCAACCTAAAGGTAAGACTGCAACTTCTCCAAGGGAGGCACTAACGAATGCACGTGAAATTGGTTATCCTGTAGTTGTAAGACCATCTTATGTGCTCGGTGGTCGCGCAATGGAAATTGTAAGTAGCGATGCAGAATTAGAAAATTATATGGAGCAAGCTGCTAAAGCTAGCCCTGAGCACCCAGTGTTAGTTGATAGATACTTAACAGGTAAAGAGATAGAAGTCGATGCAATTTCAGATGGAGAAACAGTTATCATTCCAGGTATTATGGAACATATAGAACGTGCTGGTGTGCATAGTGGTGACTCAATAGCTGTATATCCGCCTCAAACGTTAAGTCAAGAAGATATCGATACGCTAGAGGAATATACTATCAAATTAGCAAAAGGGTTAAACATCGTTGGTCTAATTAATATTCAGTTTGTTATTGCACATGACGGTGTTTACGTATTAGAAGTAAACCCTCGTGCAAGTCGTACTGTACCGTTCTTAAGTAAAATTACCGATAATCAAATGGCACAACTAGCTATGCAAGCTATTATGGGTACTCGTTTTAAAGACTTAGGCTATAAACAAGGTGTACAACCTTATTCAGAGGGTGTGTTCGTTAAAGCACCAGTATTTAGTTTTAATAAACTAAAAAATGTTGATGTGACATTGGGACCAGAAATGAAATCTACCGGTGAAGTTATGGGTAAAGATTTAACTTTAGAAAAAGCACTTTACAAAGGATTAACAGGTAGTGGTGTAGAAGTTAAAGATCACGGTACTGTTCTTATGACAGTAAGTGATAAAGATAAAGATGAAATTGTTAAAATAGCACACCGTTTAAATGAAGTAGGCTATAAAATTTTAGCAACTCAAGGTACTGCAGAAAAATTAAAAGAAGACAACATTCCAGTTGAAGTTGTAGGCAAAATTGGTGGCGACGATGATTTATTAACACGTATACAAAATGGCGAAGTACAAATTGTCATTAATACGATGACTAAGGGTAAAGAAGTAGAAAGAGACGGGTTCCAAATTCGTCGTACAACAGTTGAGAATGGTGTGCCATGTCTAACTTCATTAGATACGGCTAATGCTTTAACTAATGTAATTGAAAGTATGACGTTTTCAATGAGAACTATGTAGATTTACAACTTGAGAACGACAAGGGCGTTATATGTCAGTGAATATTTTTAAACTGATTATGACGACCAAGTCGTTCGTTTTCAAAGGAGCTATAATATGAAAGATTTACCTATCATAGCATTGGATTTCGAATCAGCAAATAAAGTTAATACATTCTTGGACCAATTTGATGAACCACTTTTCGTGAAAATTGGAATGGAACTATTCTATCAAGCGGGGCCAGATTTGATTAAATCGATTAAATCTCGTGGCCATGACATATTCTTAGATTTGAAGCTACATGATATTCCAAACACAGTTGAAAAAGCAATGGAAGGCTTAGGAAAGTTAGATGTAGACTTAGTTAATGTGCATGCAGCTGGAGGTACAGACATGATGAAAGCTGCAGTAAGGGGTTTGCATAAATATAGTAATGATACAAAGATCATTGCTGTGACGCAATTAACATCTACAACAGAAGAAATGCTACGTAATGAACAAAACATTCAGACGACGATTAAAGAAGCAGTGTTAAACTATGCTACTTTAACACAACAAGCAGGTTTAGATGGTGTGGTTTGTTCTCCACTTGAAGCAGAATTGCTAACAAACAAATTAGGTTCTAATTTCTTAAAAGTCACACCAGGTATTAGACCACAAGGGGCAGCTGTAGATGATCAAAAACGTATTACTACACCTGAAGATGCTAAACAATTAGGGGCAACACATATCGTAGTTGGGCGACCAATAACCCAAAGCGAGAATCCTGTGGAAAGTTATCATACTATTAAAGAAAGTTGGTTAGGTTAATATGGCTAAAGAAATAGCAAAATCTTTATTAGATATTGAAGCGGTAACATTATCTCCGAATGACTTATATACGTGGAGTTCAGGTATCAAATCTCCTATCTACTGTGATAACCGTGTAACATTAGGTTATCCTGAAGTGAGACGTGCCATTCGTGATGGATTAAGTCAAATGATTATTGAACAATTTGGTGATGTAGATATTGTTTCTGGTACAGCCACAGCAGGTATTCCTCATGCCGCTTACATCTCTGAAAAGTTAAATTTACCTATGAATTATGTTCGCTCTAAAAGTAAAAGTCATGGTAAACAAAATCAAATTGAAGGAGCAGTAAGTAAAGGGAAGAAAGTGGTAGTAGTAGAAGATTTAATTTCTACAGGTGGATCTTCAATTACAGCAGTTGAAGCTTTAAAGGATGCTGGTGCTGATGTTTTAGGTGTCGTTGCCATTTTCACTTATGGTTTAAAAAAAGCAGATGACATGTTTAATGAAATTGATGTTCCGTTTTATACACTAAGTAATTATAATGAGTTAATTGAAGTGGCTCGTGAAGAAGGAAAAATTTCTGAGAATGATATACAGACTTTAGTTGAATGGAGAGATAACTTGTAATATGCTATGTCAAAAGGGGGATTGATTATGATGACCGATGGTGAGGCCAATCGTTTCTATAACAATATGAAACATGTTAACGAATTCTTATATAAAGAAGAAGATTTTAAATCCCCGGATAACATAATGTCGATTGACAATAGTATTAGAGAAATGAGTGGAACTCAGTCAAAAGTGAGTATGGATTCATTTATCCATACGAGTGATTTCTTTAAAAAAGCTAAAGAAGCGTTAAGGCAAAAAGGTATAATAGATTAAAAACGTGGTATATATGACTAACTCTTTTTCACATATAGTTAAAAAGTAGTCATATATACCATGTTTTTATTTTAATAAAGAAAATATAAAACAATAAATTAGCGAATAAAAATTTTAATTAGTACCCATCCGATAAGTAAGACAATAAGCATAGATAAAATCGGTATAATAAGATGCATCATATTAGAAAGCCTCCAATTGAACTTTAGTTTAATTTTAACTTGAAAATAGTATAAGTCAAAAATTTAGATTAAAAGAATCAAATATTCAAATTTTTTCAAAATAATTAAAATTAGTCTAAAATAAGTATTAAAAATATAGAGAGGGGAATTATTGTGGAAATACCGAAAATAACAACATTTCTAATGTTTAATAATCAAGCAGAAGAAGCTGTAAATTTATATACGAGTCTATTTGAAAACAGTGAAATTTTAACTATGGTGAAGTATGGTGAAAAGGGACCAGGCGTTCCTGGAACAGTACAACATTCTATATTTACGTTGAATGGACAAGTATTTATGACAATCGATGCTGATAATGGAGAAGATTTACCGATGAATCCATCCATTTCTTTATATATAACTGTTGATAATGCCATGGAAATGGAACGACTATTTAATGGTTTGAAGAAAGAAGGCGCTATATTGATGCCTAAAACTGCAATGCCACCATTCCGCGAATTCGCATGGGTGCAAGATAAATTTGGAGTTAGTTTTCAACTCGCGTTACCTGAAAAATAAAGGCTCTACGTCAAATCGGACTGATGAGTCCA